>RGYP01000100.1 GCA_010031985.1 Gammaproteobacteria bacterium | reverse complement strand
TTCGAGGGCCTGCACCCGCACCCGCTCGGCAAGGGCACGGGAGGTCACTAGCAAAATAGCTTGTGACAGTGGATCGTGCTCGGCCTGTGCAAGCAGATCGGTGGCGACGAATGTGGGGTCGGCGGACTCGTCGGCGACGACCAGCACCTCGGAGGGTCCGGCCGGCAGATCGAGCGCCGCCCCCTCGGCGTCTTGTGCGACGCATTGCTTCGCGGCCGTCACCCAAGCGGATCCGGGTCCAAATATTTTATCGACCTTGGGAATGGTTGCGGTGCCATAGGCCATCGCAGCGATGGCCTGAGCGCCCCCGACCGCAAAGATCTCGTCAATGCCGCAAAGCTGGGCCGTGGCGAGGATCACGGGATCGATGCGGCCGTTTCGGGTTCCCGGCGAACAAAGAATTCGACGCGGGCAGCCGGCTAGTGCCGCGGGTATGGCCGACATGATCAGCGCCGAGGGCAGGGGTGCGCTGCCACCCGGTACGTACAGACCGACGGACTCGATCGGACGCGTGATGCGCTCGCAGAACACACCTCGAGACGTCTCGAGCCGCAGCGGCGGCGAAAGCTGCGCCGCGTGAAACCGTCTGACGTTGTCGATAGCGCGGCGCAGCGCCTTTACCGCGCGCGCATCGAGCGACTCGAGCGCAGCGACCCGCTCTTCCGTCGGCACCTTCAGGTTGAGCGGCGCACCCCCATCGAAGCGCGCCGCGTAATCGAGCACTGCGGCGTCACCCTCTGCCCGGACCCGGGCGATCGTCGCCCGGACGAGCGCGAGCAGCTCGTCGCGGTTTTCGGCCGCCGGACGAGCGAGCGCCTCGCGACGGCGCTGCGGATCGAGTGCGGCATAGTCGAGAATCGCTAGCATCATGCGAGCATTTTTTCGACCGGCAGCACGAGCAGCGCGCTGGCGCCTGCCGCCTTAAGTGCTTCGAGCGTTTCCCAGAAGACGTTTTCGCGGCACACCGCATGCACCGCCACTTTGTCACTGCCGCCCTCGAGCGGGATGATGGTCGGCGATTCGCTACCGGGCAGCAGTTTTCGGATTGCGGGCAGTGCGGATCGGGGCGCGTGCAGCATGATGTATTTGCTTTCGCGCACTTGTTGTACACCATCGACGCGCATCAGCAGGCGCTCGACCCAGTCTGCTTTCGTGGCGGCCAAAGAAAGCGGGGTACGGACGATCACGGCATGGCTTTCGAGTACCACTTCGACTTCGCGCAAGCGGTTGGCCACCAAGGTGGAACCCGTCGACACCAGATCGCAGATGGCATCGGCACGCCCGAGACGAGGCGCGATTTCCACGGCGCCCGAGAGCGTGACGATCTCGGCACTGATGCTGCGCTCGGCGAGCCAACGCGCCAGCATGTAGGGGTAGGTGGTCGCGATACGTTTGCCGCCGAGGCTCTCGGGGCCGCTCCACCAGAGCGCATCTTCGGGAACGGCCAAAGCAAGCCGGCAACGGCCGAAGTCGAGCGTACGCAAAATCTCGAAACGGGCCGTGTGCCCGCGCGCCGCAAGTTCCAGCCGCTTTTCTTCGACCACGTTGAGGCCGACCAGCCCGAGGTCGCAGACATCCTCTTCGACGAGGTCGGGGATGTCGTCATCGCGCACGAACAGCAGGTCGAGCGGCATGTTCTCGCCGAAGCCGACCAGTTGATCCTTGCCACGCGAGAACTTCAGGCCACAGCGTGCGAGCAGATCGATCGATTGATCGGTGAGGCGTCCGGACTTTTGAATGGCCAACTTGAGTCTCGAGGGATTGTCCATGTCGAATCCTCAGCGTTGCGCCGGCGCCGCCGGACGGGTACTGCCGACGCGTTTCACGGCGATGCCGTAGCCGCCATTGCCGCTACCGACATAGCGCGCGACGCGCGCGATCGTCGTCACACTGACACCCGTGATTTTGTGGATTTCGCGATAGGGCAAACCGCGCTCGAGCCATTCGACCACGGCCCAGCGATCGGACATCGCCTGCAACTCGGCCGGAGTGCACAGATCGCGAAAGAAGGATCTGCATTCCTCGACGTTGCGCAAGGTGAGGATGGCCTGATACAGGCTGCGTTCGGCCCGCGCTTCCTGACGCGGCGACAGTTGGGCATGGGTTTTCATGGGTTTTGTCAGTGTATTAATGTGTTAACACGTTAATACATCGGCACGAGCCTGGCAAGCCCCGGGATTGACGACGGCAACTGCGGTGGCCTAATATTCGAAAGTTCATCGAGACCGGCTGAGGGAAAGGCCCGACGACGCCGGGGCAACCGCCAGATCCAACCCATCTGGGCAAGGTGCCAACTCCGCGCGCTCCACTACGGTGGTCGCGTCAGATGAGCGGCTGAAGGTGAGCCATGACTTCGCTTAAAGACACAATTCGTGCCGAGCACTCTCTTTCCGTCGACGCGGAGGGCGTCGTCGACATCCAGGGCGGGCTACGTCTGCACCACGGCGCCACGCTGGAAACCGCTAGCCTCGGCTGGCGACTGACCGGACCGTCAACGGCGCCGCTCATCGTCGTGCTCGGCGGTATTTCGGGTCACCGTACCGTTTTTTCGGTCGCCCCCTCGCGCGTCGGTTGGTGGTCGGAGGTGGTGGGCCCCGATCTCGCGCTGCCCTCCGAGAAACTGCGGATCCTGGCCTTCGACTATCTGGGCGGCAGCGGCGAGACTACGGGTCCGGTCAACGGCGCCTGGTTCCCCGCGGTGTCGACCTATGATCAGGCAGAGTTGTTGCGTCGGCTGCTCGACCACCTCGGCATCGAGAAGTTGGACGCCATCGTCGGTGCGTCCTACGGCGGGATGGTGGCGATGGCCTTTGCGGAACGCCACCCCGCGCGTGTCTCCCGCCTGGTCGTGGTCAGCGCGGCGGATCGCGCGCATCCGATGGCGACGGCGTGGCGCAGTTTGCAGCGTCGCATCGTGCGTCTGGGGCTCGATAGCAGCCGACCGAAGGCTGGGCTTGAACTCGCCCGCGGGCTCGCGATGACCACGTATCGCAGCGCAAGCGAATTTGCGGCGCGCTTCTCGGGAGAGCCGCGCGAAATCGATGGCCGCTTCGTGTTTCCGGTCGAAGAATATTTGATGGCGCGTGGCGAAGATTACGCGAGACGCTATCAGCCAGACGGGTTTCTGATCCTGTCGGAGTCGATCGACCTGCACCGCATCGACGCCACGCAGGTCAAAGTGCCCGTGACGGCGATTGCCGTCCGCGAGGATCAACTCGTACCGATTGCCGACATGCGCGCCTTGTGCGCGCGTCTTCCCCAAGCGGAGCTCATCGAGATGTCATCGATCTACGGTCACGATGCATTCCTCAAAGAATGCGACAAACTCAAGACCCTGTTTGCGCCGGCCTTGGGGCTGACGACGGACTCCGAGGTGAAGCGATGAGCCGTGAATTCGATCCACGAACCCAGGCGGTGCGTGCAGGTCTCGAGTCGGACCCGTCTACGGGTGCGGTCGTGCCGCCGCTCCATCTAAGTTCCACCTACGCGTTTCCCGAATTCGGTGTCAAAGGGCGGTACGACTACTCGCGCTCCGGAAACCCCACTCGCGATCTCCTCGCCAATGCGATCAACGATCTAGAGGGCGGCAAGGGCACGGTCGTCACCGGCTCGGGGATGGCTGCCATTGCGCTCGTGGGTCAGATCCTGCCGCACCACTCGAGGATCATCGCACCGCACGATTGTTATGGCGGTACTTTCCGTTTGCTCTCGGCCTGGCACAAAAGAGGCGATCACCGCGTCGAGTTCGTCGATTTCGCCAACGCGTCGGCCGTGGCGGCTGCATTCGCGAGCCCCGCCGCGCTGTGTTGGATCGAGACACCGAGTAATCCGCTGTTACGCATCACCGATATTGCAACGATCGCCGAACGGGCGCGAAAAATCGGCGCCAAGTCGGTCGTCGACAACACCTTTCTATCGCCTGCGCTGCAAAATCCGCTTGCGTTGGGCGCCGACATCGTCGTGCACTCGACCACCAAGTACATCAACGGACACAGCGACGTGGTCGGCGGCGCCGTCGTGGCCGCCACGGCAGACGATGCGCAGCAACTCGCGTGGTGGGCCAACGCTCTCGGCATGACCGGCTCGGCCTTCGATAGTTTTCTCGCTCTGCGTGGGCTGCGGACCCTGCATGCCCGCATCGGCCTGCACGAGGCAAATGCGAACGCCCTGGCCCATTGGCTCGCCGGTCAGCGCCGCATCCGCCGTGTTTATTACCCGGGCCTTGCAAGTCACGGCGGTCACGATCTGGCACGCCGTCAACAGCGTGGGTTCGGGGCAATGATCAGCATCGAACTCGAGGGTGGCACGGCGGCCGTCAAAAAATTCGTCAGCGCGCTCAAATTGTTTTCGCTCGCCGAGTCCTTGGGTGGCGTCGAGAGCCTGATCGCGCACCCGGCGACCATGACTCACGCGGCGATGGAGCCAGCCGCAAGGGCGGCTGCGGGGCTCGTCGATGGTCTGCTGCGACTCTCGATCGGCATCGAGGCCGAACGCGATCTGCGCGATGATTTGGCGGACGGACTCGCCGCGCTCGCCTGAGGTCGCGCCGGTCGCGCTGTCGTCGCTAGTCGAGCGCCGCGAGGACGGCGTCGCCCATCTCACGAGTCGAGAGGCTCTTGGCGCCGTTCGCCGCGATGTCGGCCGTGCGGGCGCCACGCGATAACGCCTTGGCGACGGCTGCCTCGATGGCGCGCGCTTCGCTCTCGAGTCCCAACGAATGACGCAGCAACAACGCAGCGCTCAAGATGGTGCCGCAGGGGTTGGCGATCCCGAGCCCGGCGATGTCCGGAGCGGAGCCGTGGATCGGTTCGTAGAGACCGCGTCGACCTTCGCCGAGCGCCGCAGACGGCAGTACGCCGAGAGATCCCGCGAGCATCGCACCCTCGTCCGTGAGGATGTCGCCGAACAAATTTTCGGTGAGGATGACGTCGAAGTCGCGCGGGCGACGAATCAGGTGCATCGCCGCCGCATCGACGAACATATGCTCGATTTTGACGCCCGGAAACTCGGTGCGAATCACGCGCTCGCTGACCGTGCGCCAGAGTCGGGAGGTTTCAAGGACGTTCGACTTGTCGACCTGCGTGATCTTGCCGCGACGCGAGGCCGCCAACCTGCCTGCGACGCGGGTGATCCGCTCGATCTCGCTCACGGAGTACGCGCACTCGTCGAAGGCGCGCGCACCCTCGCGCCACTTGCGACCAAAGTAAATGCCGCCGGTCAGTTCACGCACGAAAAGCAGGTCGACCCCATCGAGGTACTCGGGCTTGATGGGCGAGGCGTCGCGCAACGCCTGTTGCACTGCGATCGGACGCAAGTTGGCATACACGCCTAGCTCGGCCCGCAATCTGAGGAGCGCAGGTTCCGGACGTACGGGCGCATCGGGGCCCCACTTGGGTCCGCCGATCGCGCCGAGCAGCACGCCGTCGGCCGCGACGCAGCCCTCGAGCGTGTGCTCCGGCAAACCGTCGCCGAACGCATCGATCGCCACACCACCGAACGGCAAGGCCTCGAGTTCAAAGACATGGCCGTGACGCGACGCCACGGCCTCGAGCACTCGCACCCCCTCGGCGACCACCTCGGGACCGATGCCATCGCCGCCCAATACCGCAATGCGCCCCTTCATGCGACGCGCTTCGCCTCGTAGGCTTTGATCGCATCGTCTTTCGAGAGCAGGAAGCCGAGCTCATCGACCCCGTTCATCAGACAATAGCGGGCAAACGGATCGATGGGAAAAGTGACGGCTGCACGCCCGGGTACGCTCAGCGAGGCGCTCGCGAGGTCGATCTCGACCTCGGCACCCGGGTTCGCCAGCAGCCAGACGTGAGTAGCTTCGTCGACGACCACCGGCAACAATCCGTTCTTCAAAGAATTGTTGCGGAAAATGTCGGCGATCTCGGTGCTGATGACGGCCTGAAAGCCGTAATCGACCAGCGCCCAGGGCGCATGTTCGCGCGAAGACCCGCAGCCGATGTTGCGACCGGCGACCAGCACGCGACAGCCCGCGGCTTCCGGTCGATTGAGGATGAAATCCGGCCGCGGCTTGCCGTCGGCGTCGTAACGCCAATCGGCGAACAAGGCCTTGCCGAGGCCCTCTTTGGTCGTGGTGGTCAAAAATCGGGCGGGTACCAGCTGGTCGGTGTCGATGTTGGTCGAAGGCATCACCACCGTGCGAGAGCGAATGGTGACGATGGGATCGATGACGGCAGTTTTCATGACAGCAGCTCCCGCGGATCGGTGACACGGCCACGAATGGCCGAGGCGGCGGCGGTCTCCGGACTCGCCAACAAGGTGCGCGCGCCAACGCCCTGGCGACCCTCGAAGTTTCGATTGCTGGTGCTCACGGAGTATTGTCCTTTGCCCACCGTATCGCCGTTCATGCCGAGGCACATCGAGCAGCCCGACTCGCGCCACTCGGCGCCTGCGGCGCGAAACACGTCGTGCAGGCCTTCGGCTTCGGCCAGACGCTTGACCTCCTGCGAGCCCGGAACGACCAGCATGTGCACGCCGCTCGCCACCTTGCGACCGCGCAGCACACGCGCTGCGGCACGCAAATCGGACAGCCGTCCGTTGGTGCAGCTGCCCACGAACACGACGTTCACGGGTGCGTTGCCGATGGGTTCTCCGGGGTTGAGCCCCATGTATTTCATCGCCGCGTCGAACACCGGGTCGCCCTTGCGATCGGGTACGTGCCCGTTCACCGCGACCACCATGCCGGGGTTGGTGCCGTACGTGACCATGGGCTCGAGCGTTGCTGCATCGATGTGCACCGCCTTGTCGAAACTTGCACCCGGATCACTTGGCAGACTGCGCC
>RGYP01000099.1 GCA_010031985.1 Gammaproteobacteria bacterium | reverse complement strand
ACTCGCCCGCTCGTCGCCGTAATCTTCGGGGGCGTGATCTTCGAGGTGGTGGTCGCCGTCACGGCGCGCACCGGCGTAGCGCTGGATGAGACCCCGGGTGGGGCGTTGGCGCTCGCGCTGGTGCGCTCGTTCGCGCCAGCTCCGTCTTCGATCTCGAAAACCACGAGCTCCGCACCCACGGCGATCACCTCGCCTGGCTGACCGCTCAAAGACACCACACGACCGGAAACGGGCGCAGGGACCTCCACCACCGCTTTCTCGGTCGACATCTCGACGAGCGGCGCGTCTTCTTTGACGTAATCGCCGGGCGCGACCTTCCAGGCAATCACCTCGGCCGACACCGTACCTTCGCCGAGATCGGGCAGACGCATGACGTGTCGCTTCACACCGCCTCCGCCATCAGTTTTCGCAGCGCATTCATCACGCGACGCTTGCCCGGGAAATATTCCCACTCGAAGGCGTGCGGATACGGCGTATCCCAACCGGCGACACGCATGATCGGTGCCTCGAGATGCCAGAAGCAGCGCTCCTGAATCGACGCGGACAACTCGGCGCCAAAGCCACCGAAACGCGTAGCCTCGTGAACGATGAGACAGCGACCGGTCTTGCTCACCGAGGCCGCGATGGTGTCGATGTCGAGTGGCATCATGCTGCGCACGTCGACCACCTCGGCATCGAGCCCGAGTGCTTGCACGGCCGCGAGACACACGTGGACCATGGTGCCGTAGGTAATCACGCTGAGGGCGCTGCCTGCGCGCGTGATCGCCGCCTGACCTAGCGGAACCGTGTAGTACCCCTCTGGAACTTCGGCTGATGGGTGTCCGACCCAGGATTCGGCGGGCTTGTCGGGTTCGCCATCGAACGGTCCGTTGTAGATGCGCTTCGGCTCAAAGAATATGACTGGATCGTCGTCCTCGATGGCCGCGATCAGCATGCCCTTGGCATCATGCGGGTTGGAGGGCATCACGGTCTTGATACCACTCACGTGCGCGAAAACGCCTTCGGGGCTCTGCGAATGAGTCTGACCGCCGCGAATGCCGCCGCCGCAGGGCGTGCGAATGGTGAGAGGCGCCGTGAACGCGGCAGCGCTGCGATATCGCAAACGCGCGACCTCGCTCACGATCTGATCGTAGGCCGGATAGATGTAGTCGGCGAACTGAATCTCGGCGACGGGCCGTAGCCCGTTCGCACACATGCCGACCGAGGTGCCGACGATGCCACCCTCGGCGATCGGCGTATCGAGCACACGATGGGCGCCGTGTTTCTTTTGCAGGCCATCGGTGACGCGAAAGACCCCGCCGAAATAGCCCACGTCTTCACCGAGCACGACCACGCGCGGATCCCGCTGCAGCATGACATCCATCGCCGAGTTGAGGGCCTGCACCATGTTCATCGTGGGCATGCGACTTACTCCGACGCTGAAATTTCGGCGAGCAACTCGTCGCGTTGCTCGCGAAGATGCGCGGGCAGTTCTTTGAATACATCCTCGAACATCAGCGCCGGATCGAGTTTGGGGCCTTCGGTCAGCGTGCCGTGGGAGATGGCCTCACGCCATGCGGCGGCTACGTGTTGTTCGAGCTCGGCGACCAGTGCCGCGTGTCGCTCCTCATCCCACACACCCTCGCGTTCGAGATGCTGCGCAAGGCGCGCGATCGGGTCGCCGAGCGGCCATTGCTCGACTTCCTCGCGCGATCTGTAACGAGACGGATCGTCGCTCGTGGAATGGGCGCCCGCACGATAGGTCACGAGCTCAAGCACGGTCGCTCCGTGTCCGCTGCGAGCGCGCTCTGCGGCCCACGCCGTGGCGGCGTGCACCGCCAGAAAGTCGTTGCCATCGACACGCAAACCGGCGAGGCCGATCCCGGGACCGCGCGCCGCGAACGACCGTTGCTCGCCGCCCGCATACCCCTGGAACGTGGAGATCGCCCACTGGTTGTTGACGATGTTGAGGATGACCGGTGCGCGATAAACTTTTGCGAAGGTGAGCGCATGATGAAAGTCGGCGGCGGCCGTACTGCCCTCGCCGATCCACGCCGCAGCAATGTCCGACTCACCCTTGATCGCCGCCGCCATCGCCCAACCGACCGCCTGCGGAAATTGCGTCGCGAGGTTGCCGGAAATCGAAAACAAACGATGCGGCACCGAGTGGTACATGACGGGCAGCTGGCGGCCGCGACACATGTCGTGCGAATTCGAGAGCAACTGACACATGAGATCGACGAGCGACATGCCGCGGGCCACATGCAGACCCTGATTGCGATACGACGGGAACAGCATGTCGCGCTCGGCGAGTGCCATGGCCGCGGCCACGGAAACCGCCTCCTCACCGAGTGAGCGGACGTAGAAAGTGATCCGACCCTGACGCTGGGTCCGCTGCATGCGCTCATCGAAGAGTCGCGTGAGGAGCATCAGCCGCAAGCCCGTCAAAAGTTGCTCCGGCGCGAGCTTCGGGTTCCAGGGGCCGACGGCCTGCCCCGAGTCATCGAGTACGCGCACCAAAGATTCGGCGAGCGGCGCCGTATCGGCGACCGCCACGTCGGGCGCGGGTCTCGCGACCTCACCCGCCGCCGACAACCTCACGTAGCTGAAGTCGGGCCGTTCGCCCGGTCGCGCCGGTACCGCTGGCACATGCAGTTTCGAGACTGACATGGTGGGAAAGCATAAGACAGGCTGATGGCGGCGAGACGGCTAACCCCGCCCTTGCGCGCGGCAGGTCACGAATAGATTATTCTCGCTATTGGAATAATTGGAGACATTTATCCATGAAACTCGACAAGCAGGACATCGCCATCCTCAAGGCTCTGCAGCAGGACGCCAGCGTTTCGAGCACCGAACTCGCCGAGCGCGTCGGACTCTCGCAATCGCCCTGCTGGCGCCGAGTCAATCAACTCGAGGAGGCGGGAATCATCCAAGGCCGGGTCGCGCGGCTGGCTCGCAAGAAGCTCGGGCTAGAGGTTCTGGTAGTGGTCAACGTGAAGCTCGCGAGCCATGGCTGGCAGTCGTTACCCAAGTTCAAACAGCGGGTAGTGAGTTTTCCGGAAGTGCTGCAGTGCTTTCTGGTGATGGGCGACATCGACTTCATCCTGCTGGTCGCCACTCGCACCGTGGAGGAATACAACAGCTTCGTGCAGGGCAAGCTCGCACAGATCCAGGGCGTGCAGTCGATCGACTCGCGTATCGTGATCGAAGAAACCAAGAACACGACCGAGCTGCCACTCGGCCTCATCTAGCAAGGGGTCTTCAAGCCAGAGTCAGACATTGAACCGGAAGTGCATCACGTCGCCCTCGCGGACGATGTACTCCTTGCCCTCGAGACGCAGCTTTCCGGATTCTTTCGCGCCCTGCTCGCCTTTGAGGGCAACGTAGTCATCGTAGGCGATCACTTCGGCGCGGATGAAACCTCGCTCGAAATCGGTATGAATGACCCCGGCGGCCTGCGGCGCCGAAGCCCCTTTCCTCACGGTCCAGGCGCGCACCTCTTTTTCGCCGGCCGTGAAATAGGTCTGCAAGCCGAGCAACGCATAGCCCGCACGGATCACGCGATTGAGACCAGGCTCTTCCAGACCCAAATCTTTGAGAAATTCGACGCGATCGGCATCGTCGAGTTGCGAGATCTCGGCCTCGATCGCTGCACAAACCGCGACCACCTGCGAATTCTCGCCGACAGCGAGTTTGCGCACGGCCTCGAGCATCGGGTTGTCGTCGAAACCGCCCTCTTGAACGTTGGCGACGTAGAGCACGGGCTTGTACGTCAGCAGTTGCATCTCGCGCACGATCGGACGCTCGGTCTCGTCGAGCTTCACCGCACGCGCCGGCTGCCCGGCGTTGAGCGCATCGCGCACGCGACGGATGACATCGCGCGCCTTGATCGCTTCTTTATCCATGGCCTTGGCGGCTTTTTCGGCGCGCTGCAGCGCCTTTTCCGCCGTTTCGAGATCGGCCAGCGCAAGCTCGGTGTTGATGGTTTCGATGTCATCGAGCGGATCGATCTTGCCGGCGACGTGCACGATGTCGTCGTTGACGAAACACCGCACTACGTGGGCGATGGCATCGACCTCGCGAATGTTGGCGAGAAATTTATTGCCGAGCCCCTCGCCCGTCGAGGCGCCCTTGACGATGCCCGCAATGTCGACGAACTCCACCGTGGTCGGCACGATGCGCTCGGGCTTCACGATCGCCGCAAGTTGATCGAGGCGCGGATCGGGCACGGGAACGATGCCGACGTTGGGGTCGATGGTGCAGAAGGGATAATTCTCCGCTGCGATCGCCGAGCGCGTGAGCGCATTGAACAGCGTCGACTTGCCGACATTGGGCAGTCCGACGATTCCGCACTTGATTCCCATGTGTGATTCAGTCCTGTGTATGCAAACGGTTCATCGCCTTTTCGGCGCCCTGCCCGAGCATGACGGGCAAGGCATCGGCGGCGCGCGCCAAAGAATCGTGGATCGCACGCTCGTCCTCGGACGAGGCACGTTGTAAAACGTAGTCGAGCACCAGATCTTTGTGACCGGGATGCGCGATGCCGACGCGCAGCCGCCAAAAATCGGCACCGATCGCAGCGATGGTGTCGCGCAAACCGTTGTGCCCGCCGTGTCCACCGCCGAG
The DNA here is from genome assembly GCA_010031985.1 of Gammaproteobacteria bacterium. Lineage (GTDB taxonomy): Bacteria > Pseudomonadota > Gammaproteobacteria > Steroidobacterales > Steroidobacteraceae > UBA964. The sequence goes on along the minus strand of RGYP01000099.1, from coordinate 2,234 downwards.
TTTCAAGCGCGCGGTGCCCACGGGCAGATCGAGTTCATCGTGCGCCACCAGAACTTCGCCGGGTGCGACCTTGTAGAAATTTGCGAGCGAGGCGATCGAGCCGCCGCTCTTGTTCATGTAGGTACCGGGCTTGAGCAGCCAAATTTCGGGCGTGGCGCCACCCTCTGCCGTCACCCGAATGCGCGCGACCTCGCCGAGATGTTTGCTCTCGGAGCGAAACACGCCACCGTGCCGCCGGGCAAGCTCGTCGACGAACCAGAAGCCTGCGTTGTGCCGAGTCCGCGCGTATTTCTCGCCCGGATTGCCAAGGCCCACGATGAGCTTGAGGGTTGTGCCAGCCACTCGACCTCCGCAAAAACGGAGGCCGCCACGAAGGCGGCCTCCATTCGCGTCTCGATGAAAGAGACCCGCCGAAGAGCGCGATTACTTCTTCGCGCCTTCCTTCTTGGGCTCTTCCTTCTTCGCATCGCCTGCAGCAGCGGGAGCCGCGGCGCCGGCCGCGGGTGCCGCAGCAGCAGCGACCTCGGCCACCGGGGTTTCCGGCTCCTCGGCACGCGGGCTGTGGATGGACACCACGACCTGATCCTTGCCCTGCGTCACGGCGGTCGCCACGACACCGGCGGGCAGCGGCACGTCGGAGATGTACTTCGACTCGTTCAGCTTCATCTGCGACAGATCGAGCGTGATTTCCTCGGGCAGATCTTTCGGCAGGCAGGACACTTCGATGTCGGCGATGCGATGCGACACGATGCCGCCCTGCGTCTTCACACCGGGCGAGATCGACTCACCCTTGAAGTGGATCGGCAGGCGGATGCGGATCTTCTCCGTCTCGAGCACGCGCTGCAGATCGAGATGCAGTACCTGCGGCTTCGCCGGATGCATCTGCAAATCTTTGACGATGGCGGGCTGCGTCTCGTCGCCGACCTTGAGGCCGATGATGGTCGAATAGAACTTTTCGTTCTCGACCAGCGTCATCAGCTTTTCGTGGTTCAGCGAGAGCATGCGCGGATCGCGCTTGCCGCCGTAGAGGATGGCCGGGACTTTGCCTGCATGACGAAGGCGGCGGCTCGCACCTTTGCCTTCATCGCTGCGAGCATCCGCGGCGAGTTCGAACGAGATTTTCATTGACTGGACTCCTGGTTGGTAATTATCCGTTCCGCGACCAGAACGGACTCAATCGACGTACAGCGAACTCACGGACTCTTCGTCCCTGATGCGCCGTATCGTCTCGCCGAGCAGGCCCGCCACCGTAAGCTGACGGATCCGCCCGCACGTTCTTGCGGCCTCGGTGAGCGGGATGGTGTCGGTGACCACCAGCTCATCGAGCCCTGAATTGCTGATTCTCTCGACGGCCTTGCCGGAGAGGATGGGATGGGTGATGTAGGCGACTACCCGAGTCGCGCCCTCGTCCTTGAGCGCCTGCGCGGCGAGGCAGAGCGTCCCCGCGGTGTCGACCATGTCGTCGATCAGCACGCAGGTCTTGCCCGCGACTTCGCCGATGATGTTCATCACCTTCGATTCGTTGGGTCGCGGTCGACGCTTGTCGATGATGGCGAGCTCGATGTCATCGAGCCGCTTGGCAAGCGCCCGCGCCCGCACCACACCGCCGACATCCGGGGACACCACGATCATGTTCGGGTAGCCGCGTCGCCAGGCATCGCCGAGCAGCACGGGCGAGGCGTAGACGTTGTCGACCGGGATATCAAAGAAACCCTGGATCTGCTCGGCATGCAGGTCGACGGTGAGTACGCGGCTGATCCCAGAGCCCGCCATCATGTTGGCAACCAACTTTGCCGAGATCGCCGAGCGTGTGGCGCGCGGTCGGCGGTCCTGACGTGAGTAGCCCATGTACGGCACGACGGCCGTGACGCTTTTCGCCGAAGCGCGACGACAGGCATCGGCCATCACCAAAAGTTCCATCAGGTGATCGTTGACCGGCGGGCACGTCGGCTGCACGAGGAATACGTCGCGACCCCGGACGTTTTCCATGATTTCGACGTTGACTTCACCGTCGCTGAAACGGCCGACGACCGAGCGTCCGAGCGGCACCATCAGGTGTCGCGCGATCTCCTGGGCAAGCGGGGGGTTCGCGTTGCCGGTGAAGAGTGCGAGCGTCTGGCTGTCCAAGTGGGCCTCTCGAGCGCGGTGACGCCGTCGTCGATGGTCGGTCACCGAGTGGCTGGGGTGGAAGGATTCGAACCTCCGAATGGCGGGATCAAAACCCGCTGCCTTAC
>RGYP01000098.1 GCA_010031985.1 Gammaproteobacteria bacterium | reverse complement strand
AGCGCAAGCTCTACATCGCCGGTTGGCGCAAGGAGAGTTCGGCAGCGCTGTTCGTGACCGCAAAAATCGTGTTGCTGTGCGTCGCGGCGATCCTGATCTTCGTCCTTTGGCAGTCCACGTGGGGCCTTGGTCAGGCGCAAAAGATCGCGCTTTCGGCGATCGTTCTCGGCGTGGCGCTGCTCGCGCCCAATTGGTGGGTGGAACATCGGGTCAGACGTCGACAGTCACGCTTACGTAACGGGTTTCCGGATGCGCTCGACATGCTCGTGATCTGCGTCGAGTCGGGTTTGGGTTTGACGGCTGCGATGGAGCGGGTGGCCAATGAAATTCGCCAGCTGCATCCCGAACTTTCTCTCGAGCTCGCTGCGGTCAACGCAGAAATTCGCTCGGGTGTCGATCGAGCCGCCGCGCTGCAAAGTCTGAATGCCCGCACGGGTCTGCCGGAGATACGCGGTTTCGTCGGTCTTCTTGCGCAGACCTTGCAACTCGGCACCGGGGTCGCAGATTCCTTGCGCATTTATTCGACGGAATTCCGCGATCAGCGCATGCACCGAGCCGAGGAGCGCGCCGCCAAGACTGGCACCAAGATGATCTTCCCGCTGGTGTTTTGCGAGTTCCCCGCGTTTTTCCTGGTCGCGGTGGGTCCGGCTGCCGTACGTCTGTTCGACGCATTTGCGGTGTGAAGAGGTTACCAGCGATGACCATGAAAGCACTGTCTCTCGGGCTATGCCTGCTCGCCATCGCCGGCTGCGTAACCGATGGTTCAGCCACGCTGCAGGCCACCAAGGAGCATGAAGCGGAGGTTCCACAGCAGACGCTGGACGTTCGCATCGGCGTATTACTCGCGCAAGGCGATATTGCCGCGCGTGATGGTCGTATCGATCAGGCGTTCCACTTTTTCTTGCTCGCCGAAAAACTCGATCCGGCAGATGATCGCGCGCTGGTTCGAGCCGGCAACCTGCACCGGACGCTCGGTAATCGCGATACCGCGGAGAAGGCCTGGCGACTGGCATTGACGCGCAATCCGCAAAACGGTGTGGTGCATGAAAGCCTGGGATTTCTGCTGCTCGAGGCGGGGCGTTACAGCGACGCCTACGAATCATTCGAGTCGGCCCTGAGATTTTCCGGCGGTTCGTCGCGCGCCGCGATCGGCATGGGGCTCGCCTCGGAAAAGCGCAACGATTTCACGCGCGCTCTCGGGATTTACGATGAGGCGCTCGGTGGCAACCCGAACTCCGTGGAGATCAAAACTTATCGTGCGCGCGCCTTGATGAGTCTCGGTCGCTTTGCCGAGGCCAAAGTGGTGATCACGCAAATCATTGATGAACCGATGCCGATTACCTGGATCGTTCGTGGCGATCTATTCGCCATCGACGGTGAATACGCGGGAGCGCTCGGCGCCTATCTTGAGACCTTGTCCGAGCCCTGGGCGTATCAGCGCCTCGGCGAACATGCGATGCGCCGCCGTGATTACGAAAAGGCCATGGATTATTTCCGACGCGCAGCCGCGTCGTCGCCGGTTTTCTTTGCCGACGCCGAACGCGGCTTGCAGGTCGCGCGCGAACATCTTGGCCTTGGCGACAAGTCTAGATAAAAACGACTTTCAGTTGTTCTCATAAGTCATTGTTTAAGTGCGTTTTCGCACAGATGCCGACGTCCGAAAATCTCACCATTGCAGACGTCGAATCCAAGTGGGGTCAAAGATGGTTACTGTCAAAGAATTGGATAGGAACGAACTGCTCTTTTCGCTGCCTAACGAGTTGCGTGAAACGCTCGCGTCGCGCTTGGAGCCGTTGAGTCTCGCCGACGGCCAGGTGTTCCAGGAAGTTGGCACGCGAAATTCCCACGTGATCTTTCCGCTGAGCTGCATCGTCTCGATGGACTACGTGCTCAAGGACAGTTTCTCGGCGGAGTTTCTGATCGTCGGTAGTGAGGGCGTGATCGGACTCGAGACGCTGTTCGAGCAAAAGCCCGGGCCGATCCGTATGGTTGCGCTACAAGGCGGTACGGCGTTGCGGATCGAGCACGAGGAGCTGCGGCGTCGGTTCCACGAATCGCAGGCGATTCAGAGATCGGTTTTCCAATACACGTATTCGCAGATCAGATTGATGGCCCAGACCATCACCTGCAATTGTCGTCACCGACTCGACCAGCGGATGTGCCGCTGGATCCTTTCGGTCCAGGATCGCTCGCCGTCGCGGGTCATCAAGATCACCCACGAGATGATGTCGCACTTTCTCGGCGTGCGACGCGAGGCGGTCACCAACACCGTCGGTCGGCTGCAGCGCGATGGCATGGTGGAGTACAGCCGCGGGTATCTCACGGTCGTCAATCGCGCCATGCTCGAAAACGAGGCCTGCGAATGCTACCAAGCTGGCATCGAAGTGATTGCGACGCGACGGCTGAATGGTCAAGTTCCAAGGCGTGGTTGCGAGAAAGTCACCTACGAGACCAGCTGCTGGAATCGGCAGACGCCGCTCGAACGACGCAGGTAAGTGGTCTTTGGCAGCGGGGCCGTGGCGGCTCGACGCGGAGGCCGACGACACCAAATACGCTACACTTCGGCGGTCATGGAACCGGCCGAGCTTCAAGTGTTGGGTGTTTTCGCGACGCTCGTTTCGTTCGGGCTCGTCGAGCTCGTGCGTGGCGGGTTCTTTCCGCGCGAGGCGACGCCGCAGGACGATCGACTCGACATCGCCATCATGTTCATGTTCCCGGCGGTTTATGGCGGGGTGGGGCTGGTCGCGTTCGCGCTCTGTGATTGGCTGATACCGCAGCATCAGGGGGCGCTCGCGCACTGGCCATGGTGGGCCATGGTGGGCACGCTGCTGATCGCCGACGATCTGACCCAATATCTTTGGCATCGGTTTGCGCACACGAGCCTGATGTGGCCGCTGCATCGGGCTCATCATTCAGCCGCCTACATGAGCGTGCGTATCGTTTACCGCAACAACGCCTTGTACTACGCCTTGATGCCCGGTCTGTGGCTGTCCGGTCTGCTCGCCTACCTGGGTTTCGGTTGGGTGCTCGCCGGCTACGTCGTCGTCAAACTCCTGGTGATCATCGGCGCCCACTGCAGTTGGCGCTGGGACGAGGCGCTCTATCGGGTCAAAGCACTGCACCCGCTGATGTGGGTGCTGGAGAGAACCATCTCGACTCCTGCCACCCATCACGCCCACCACGCTCTGAGCGAAACCGACGGCGTCGGTCATTATTCAGGCAACTTCGGCAACCTGCTTTTTCTTTGGGATGTGCTGTTCGGCACCGCGGTCATCACCCGCAAGTTTCCGCCCGCCTATGGGCTGGCCGATGACCGTCGTCACGGCACGGAGCGGTGGTACGTGCAGCTTCTCTATCCCTTGCTGCGCTCGCATCGAGTCGAGTCTGCGCTCAGCATTCCGCCGGGGCGTCCGCCCTCCGGCGAACGATAGTCGCTACCGCGCACGTCAGCTCGCGAGGGTCACCGTGACCTTGTTGTCGGCACCGATGTCCGACACGTTGATCGGTACGCCGAGCGCACCCGCATAGCCGAGCAAACGCGGCTTCAACCAGAGTTCGTGCATCTCGCGATCGGTGAGATTGAACTGACCGATGCGTCGCGAAATCTCGGCCACCTTGGTGTACGGAAAAGTGAAGGTGCGCTTGCCGGGCTCCACCTTCAGATCGAGACAGAGCTGATACAGGCAGGTGGTGCGATCGAAGATGCCCGCGAGTGCAATCTCTTTTTCGCCGGTTTTTTCGATCATGCCTTTGAGGCGCTGCAGCATCGGCTGCATGGTCTTGATGTCGTGCTCGACGTAATCGGCGACACAACCCTGATCTTTGGCGAACTGCACGGAAGTCAGGTGCATCTTGACGAGCGCATCGTTCATGTCGTGCTGATAGGGGGCGGTATCTTTGAGCGTGCGGATCGCCATGGCGACCGCGTCGCCGAGCAGTTTCTCGCGACCCTCGAACCCGCTCGACGTCGCGAGCATGGCCGCCATGCTTTGCGGACCACCGCCCGCCATCATGGCCTTCACCCAGGGCGGCGGACCGCCACCGGAGCCCGGTGGGCCACCGGCGCCAGCCATCATCTTTTTCATGGCCCAGGAGATGAGCTTTGCCTTTAGGCCTTTCTTGGCCGGCGGCGGTGCGGGCATTCTTTCGGCGGTCACGGACATCGATGCACCCTCCTGACAGAAGGTGTGGTTATACCTCTAGTTTCCCGCGTCGTACACCAGGACGAACTCTTCGATCCAAAAGGGCATCTCCGGGCTGACCTCGAGCCCGAACGGGGCGAGATGGGTGTTCCAGTAAACCGTGTGCAGGGGCACCCATACCGACGGGTCCCGTACCGGCGAACCGTCGATCACGGTGTGGTGGGCCTCGACCTTGCCAAAAATCGCGCTGTCGACCCGAGTGACTCGGGTGAGCAATACGGGGCGACCCTCCATGTCGACCAAAACGAGTTGTCTACCGACCTTGGGTGTGGGGCTGCCGGTGCGTTCGACGATCCAGGGCAGCGTGAAGGTGCCGCGTTTGTCGCCGGCGCGAATGAGATCGAAGATTTGCCGGGTGCTGTCGGCGTCGAGACCGATCCACCGCGGCTCGAGGTCCGTGGGCCGCAGTTCTAGCGCCGGCAGGGCTGCGTTGGCCGCGGCACAGAAATCTTCGAGCGATTTTTGACTTGGCGTCTTGGCAGGCGAGGGCAGGTACATCAAAACTCCGCTGGGTGAACACGCGGCACGGTCGCGAGTGCTCTGGCGTGCGACTGCAGTGCCATCTCTGGAACAATGCGCAAAATCATACTGAAGTCTCGGGGATTGCTCATGTACTTAACCTCGATCGGCCGACGCCCGCGCCTCACGTTGTCAACGCTCGTGGCCACGCTCGTAGCCACGCTTGCGACCTTGCTGCCCGCTTCGCTGCGTGCGGGCCCTGCCTACGATCAGAGCCGGCCCGAACTGGAGGCCGTGCTCGCCGACCTCATCGCCTGGCTGCCGGGCGGTTGGGATTCCTACCCGCAGGTGCATTTCGAGCGTCGTCATCGCGTGCCCGTCGAGGGTGAGCATGAACATTGGTATCACGTGTTCGAGCGTATCGATGCGCCGCAGATCGGCGAAGTCGTTTTCTATGGCCAGATCAACGAAGGTGGGCGCGACGCGCCCATGATGCATCGCACGCAGATCCTCTACAAAGTTTGGATCGACGAAAAGCGTGGCGCCGTGGTCATCAACGGGCAGGGTCCCGCGAACCCCGAAAAATACGTCGATCTGCATCTGCATCCTGAGCTTTGGGGCGAGGTGCGGATGCGCGATCCGGATGCCATCAACTGCGATTTTCTTTGGCGTCGCGATGGCGAACAGATCTTCGGCGTGCTCGACGGCAAGACGGATGATCGTCGTACTGGTGGGCCGGGAACTTGCTCGTACATGGTGAACGGCACCGATGTCCGCTTCATCGCCGATGCCGAGTGGGTACTGACGCCCGAGGTGTTCTGGGACTACGACATCAACCTCATGGCAGGTCACCAGTTCGTGGGTCGCAAGGACCGCACGCACATCCGCATGTACCGCGCGCGCAACTACGACTGCAAAGTCACGGACGCATCGGGTGAGCGCAGCTGGAGTGCCTACGATCGCGGCGCGAAGTTCCCGGTCAAAACCGGGGATGGTCGCGAACTGCAGCTGATGCTGCTGCGTGCTCCTTTGCCCGATGCGGCAGGCAAGGGCATGTTCGACCGCCTGCATTTCATGGTGCAGAAATCGGGCGAGGATGCGCCCATTCACGATCTGGAGTTCGAGCCGCGATCGGCTGCGGTGGCGATGAGCTATTCGGGCATCGAGGCCCGGTGCACGCTCAATCCGGCGCGTTTCGTGGCTGCAAAAAAACCGTAGCCAGGATCACGACCACGCCCAGATAAAACTGCGGAGTGAGCTCTTGGTGTTCGCGGAAGACGAGCGCCGCGAGCACGATCGCATAGACCGGCTCGAGATTGAGCGAGAGCTGCGTGGTGAAGGCGCTGACATGCTGCAAGGCGCGCAGCCACATCAAAAGTGGCGCGATGGTGCAGACGATCGAGAGTACCAATAGCCATCCGAGATCGCTCTGGCCGGGTGGCGTGAGCAGCGTCTCGCCCCCGAGTACGGGCAGTCCGATCGCAAGCAACAACAGCGTTCCGCAGCCGAGCTGCAAGGCCGTCACCGCAGCAGGCTCGGCAGTGGCGCTCCAGTAGCGCTTATTGAGACTCGCATAGGTCGCGGTCAGTACCGCGGCGACGATGCCCGCTGCAACACCACCGAGCATTTCTTTGGGGATACCGCCGACCAGCAGCCACACGCCTGGAACGGCCAGCACGCCGAGCAGCAACTCGCGTCGTTCGTGGCGTCGACCGGTCACGAAGGGCTCGATGATCGCGGCGAATACGGACGCAACGGCGAGGCAGGCGACGGCGACCGAGGCGTTGGCCAGTTTGATGGCCGAGTAGAAGGCGAGCCAGTGCAGCGCGATCACGCCACCTGCGAATGCGTGCCGACGTAGCGCGGGCGCATCCATCCGATGCAGGCCGCGCCAGACTTTGGGCAGGCAGGCCAGCAGCAGCGCGGCGAGGGCCATGCGCCAAACGACGAGCGCGAGTGCGGGCAAGGTGATGAGTCGCCCCAATATGGAGGTGAAGCCCCACAGCACGACACAGCCTTGCAGTTGCCAAAAGGCACTGCGTTGCGAGGCATCCATGTTTATCTTTGCAGCGGGTCTTATTTTTGGAGTTGGCGGATTTCGGCGATGTCGCGTGGCGGCTCGAGCCAGAGCCTGGCCTCGCTTTCGAGATAGTCACGAATCGACGTCGGCAGATCGGCA
>RGYP01000097.1 GCA_010031985.1 Gammaproteobacteria bacterium | reverse complement strand
TTGCCCGGGCGTCCGCCGGCCGATCTCGTGCGACGGGTCAGCAGCGGCGCGTCCTACGTGAGTCTCGAGCCCGTTGGCGATTCGCAATATTTGATTCGTACCGCCGCGCCCCTGCCGGGCGCTCCGCTGGCCACCGGTGATGCGCGCTACGTGGTGGCGATCTACGAGTTGCCGCGGCAGCTCGCCGAATTGACCGATGCAGTGCAGCGCTCGTACTCGCAGTATGGTGATCTGGCGGAGCTGCGCGAGCCGCTCAAATACAGCTTTCGGCTCACGCTCACCATGGTGTTGCTCGTCACGCTGCTCGGCGCGATTTACGGCGCGATCTACTCGGCCGAGGTGTTGTTCAAGCCCGTGCAAGACCTGATGGCGGGCACGCGCGCCGTGGCCAAGGGAGATTTCGGCACGCGTGTGCCGCTCACCTCGCACGACGAGATGGGCTTTCTGGTGCAGTCGTTCAACGACATGACCAAGCGCCTGCGGCGGGCTCGCGAAGAAACCGAGCGTAGCCGGCTTGCCGTCGATCGCGAGCGCGAGCGGCTCGAAATCATCCTTGCGCGTTTGTCCGCCGGCGTCATCACGGTCAACCGCGAGCTCATTGTGCAGCGCGTCAACGAATCTGCCAGCAGCATACTCGGCGTGAATCTCGCCGATGCGGCGGGGCGCTCGCTGAGCGAGATCGCTGCCGCCGCCGAGGTCGCCGCCACGGCCGAGGGCAGTGTGCTCGTGGCTTTCGTCAATGAATTGAGGACGCGATTCGTTGCCGGTCGCGACGATTGGCGCGAGCAGATCGAGTTACGTGGCGCTCAGGGCACAACCGGCTCCAGGGCGCTGGTCTGCGCCTGCGTGCCGTTGCCGCAGGCGGCCGGCGATCCGGAGCAATTCGTGATCGTGTTCGATGACGTCACGCACTTGCTGCAGGCGCAGCGCGATGCGGCGTGGGGTGAGGTTGCGCGTCGACTCGCACACGAGATCAAAAATCCTTTGACGCCCATCCAGCTCTCCGCCGAACGGATGCGACGTAAGTTGTTGCCGGGTCTCACTGGTCAGGATGCCGACATGGTCGACCGCTCGACGCACACCATCGTGCAGCAGGTGGAGTCGATGAAGCAGATGGTCAACGATTTCAGCGAGTACGCGCGGGCGCCAGCGCTGCAGATGGGTGCCTTCGATTTCAACCGCCTGGTCGCCGAGGTCACGGATCTTTATCGCGCGCAGGAGGCGGGCATCGAGATCGTCACCCGCCTCGAGCCCACGCTCGGTGCCGTCGAGGGTGATCGCTCGCGAGTGCGACAGGTGTTGAACAATCTGCTCACCAACGCTTTCGAGGCGCTGGAAGGTCTGCGCCCAGCTCGAATCGAGTTGCAGACGGCGTTACGCGAGGTCGAGGGGCAACCCACCGTCGAATTGACCGTGACCGATACCGGCCCGGGGTTCCAGAGCGAGCTGATCGGGCGTATTTTCGACCCCTACGTGACCACGAAACCGCGAGGCACGGGCTTGGGTCTGGCCATCGTCAAGAAGATCGTCGACGACCACGGTGGACGGATCGAGGCCGAAAATCGGCGCGAGGGCGGGGCCCTCGTCCGTGTTATGTTGCCGATGCGGGATCGGTCTAGGTCGCTGTCGGCGAGAGCTGCACGACCAGAGTCGAGGAGGGAGCGGGCATGAGTGCTGCAAGCATTCTGGTGGTGGACGACGAGGCGGACATCCGCGGTCTCGTCAAAGAAATTCTCAGCGAAGAAGGCTACGAAGTCGAGGTCGCCAGCAATGGCGCCGAGGCGCGCAGCTTGCGTCAACGGCAGCAGCCCGACCTGATCCTGCTCGACATCTGGATGCCGGACGTCGACGGCATCACCTTGCTGCGCGAATGGTCGGCCACGGCGCAGGACGGTTGCCCGGTCGTGATGATGTCCGGACACGGCACGGTCGAAACCGCGGTCGAGGCGACGCGTCTCGGTGCGGTCGATTTCGTCGAAAAACCGCTGTCGATCGCCAAATTGCTGCGCACCGTCGAGCGCGGGCTCGAGGGCGCACGCAGCCGCCGCGCGGCGGGGCGACTGCTCGCTGCCGGGACTGCGATACCGGTCGGCAAAAGTCGGCAGATGCAGCAGTTGCGCAACGAACTCACGCGCGTCGCCGCGGGTAACGGGTCAGTGCTGCTGCAGGGCGAGCACGGCTCGGGACGCGAGGCTTTTGCGCGCTTTCTGCACGATCACAGCCCACGGGCAGCCAAGCCGTTCGTCGTGATGGTGGCGAGCGCCTTGCGCGAGTCCGACGCCGAGGAGGTGTTGTTCGGTCGCGCTGGCGACGAGGCAGCCGCAGGGCTTCTCGAACAGGCCGGGGACGGCACGCTGTTCATCAATGAATTGGGGGATCTGCCCACCGCCGCGCAGCGCTGTCTGCAAGGCGTGCTCGAGAGCGGCAGCTTCATGCGGCTCGGCGAAACCAAGGCTCGACCTCTGCGCGCGCGGATCGTCTCCTCTGCCCAGCCGGAGATCGAGCTAGGCAGCGGCAACGGGGTACGACGCGATCTGTTTGCGCACCTCAACGTGGCGGTCGTACGCGTGCCGCCGCTGCGGGAATACGCCGAGGACGTTCCCGATTTGCTACGACACTACGTCGATCGTCTGGTCGATGCCGAGGGGCTGAAGTTTCGGCGTTTCGGCGTGGCCGCACAAAATCGCCTGCGTAACTACCCGTGGCCCGGCAACGTGCAGGAGTTGCGTTCGATGGTGCGACGACTGCTCGCGCAGGCCGGCAACGAGGAAATCACGCTCGAAGAAATCGAGCGCGAGCTCGCGCAGGCCGCGCCACCCGGCGAGACTCTGGTCAAGCAAGATCTTCTTGCGCTCGGTTTGCGTGAAGCACGCGAGCATTTTGAGCGTGCATATCTACAGCAGCAGTTGTTGTTGTGCCACGGCAAGGTGGGGCAACTTGCCAAGCGCGTCGGCATGGAACGCACCCATCTCTATCGCAAGTTGCGTGCGCTGGGCGTCGATTTTCGCAGCGTTGCCGACGACGGCGACGCCTAGTCGCCGACGCGGATCACGACCACGTCGATGTCGGCGCGCTGCAAGGTGGCGCGATAGCGGTTGAGCTCGCCCAAATCGTTGATCGGACCGACGCGCAGTCGATGAAAGACGTCGTTGTCGATGGCCACTCGCTGCACGATGGAGCGTACGCCGAGACGCAGCAGTTTGGCCTGTAGTTGTTCCGCCTCTTGCAGGTTTTTGAATACCCCGGGCTGCAACACGTAAACACCGGGACGCTCGATGGGCGTGCTCGGCAGATTCGGTACCGGCGCTTTCGGATCCGTCTCGGGGACGACCACTTCGCTGCGCGGCAACATGTCGTAGAAGCCGTATTTGGGCGGCGGCTCTTCGGCTTCGGTGCCGACGGACTCGCGACGGACCACCTGCGGTTTCGGCTGCGCGGGCTCGGCTGCATCGGCTGCCTGATGCATCGCCTGCTGCTGCCAGACGAACACCCCGGCGGCCACGATGAGCCCGAGTCCCAGTCCTGCAAAGAATTCGCGATTGAAATGGAACTCGGTGCGACCGCGTTTTCCGGCGCGCTTGAAGTCGCGACCGATTGGCGTCGTGCTCACATCGACTCCGGTGCCGAGACGCCGAGGATGGCGAGACCATTGCGCAGCACTTGCTGTACGGCGAGCAAGGCGTAGAGGCGCGCGCTGCGCAGCGCATCGTCGGCGACCAGGATGCGCTCGGCGTTGTAGAACGCATGCAGGGTGGTGGCCAGTTCGCGCAGATAGTGCACGAGTGCGTGCGGTGCGCGTTGCGCTGCCGCTTGGCGAATGACCTCTGGATAGCGCGACAGCGCCGAGAGCATGGCCTCGGCCTGTGCACCGGAGAGCAGCGTTGCGCCTTGCAAGAGCATGATGTCGCGGGCTTGCACCGCGTCGTAGGCAAAGCCGCGCCCCGCAAGCTCCTTCACGACGCTTGCCACTCGAGCGTGGGCATACTGAATGTAGAAAACCGGATTTTCATTGGTCTTCGACTTGGCAAGCTCGAGATCGAAATCGAGCGATTGATCGTTGCTGCGCATCAGATAGAAGATTCGACAGGCGTCGTTACCCACTTCTTCGCGCAGCTGGCGCAGCGTGACGAAGTTGGCCTCGCGCTTGCCCATCGACATCTTCACGCCATTGCGGAACAGTGCCACAAGCTGAATGAGCGGCGCCTCGAGACAGTCGCCCGGGTGCCCGAAAGCCTGCAGCCCGCCGCGCACTCGTGTGACGTAGCCGTGATGATCCGCGCCGAGCACGTCGATGAGCACGTCGAAACCGCGCTCGCGCTTGTCGAGGTGATAGGCGATATCCGATGCGAAATAGGTCTTGACGCCGTTTTCGCGTACCACCACCCGATCTTCGTCATCGCCGAACCGCGTGGCCTTGAACCAGGTGGCGCCGTCCTTGACGTACAGCAGGTCGCGTTCGCGCAGGCGTTGCAAGGCGCGGTCGATGGCACCGCTTTCGGTGAAGGCGCGCTCCGAAACCCAATTGTCGAAGTGCACGCCATAGCCATCGAGATCGTCACGGATTTCATCGAGCATGGCCGCGATGCTGCCCTGCAGCAAGCGCTGCCAGGCGGCCTCGCCGATGAGGGCGCGGCAGCGTGTGATCACCGCATCGATGTATTTGTCTTTGTCGCCTGCGGGAGCATCGGGGGGCAGATCGGCCAGCACGACGTCTGCGCCATGTCGCAGGGCGCCGCCCTCGCGTGCGTGCAGTGATTGCGCAACCGGGCGAATGTAATCGCCGCGGTAGCCGTTCTCCGGAAACTTCAAGGTTTCGCCGCAGGCTTCGAGGTAACGCAGCCACACCGAGACAGCGAGAATTTCGGTCTGTCGGCCGGCATCGTTGACGTAGTACTCGCGGCTGACTCGATCACCGGCAGCGGCGAGCAGATTGCCGAGTGCATCGCCGAAGGCCGCTTGTCGACCGTGACCCACGTGCATCGGGCCGGTGGGGTTCGCGGAGACGAATTCCAGCAATACTTTGCGTGGCTGCAGCGGTTGACCACGACCGTAACCCGCACCTTCGTCATGCACGCGCACCACTTCGCGGGCGTATAAATCTTTGGTCAGGAAAAAATTGATGAACCCCGCACCGGCAACTTCGGCGCGAGTGAGCAAAGGCGAGACGGGCAGCGCGGCGATGATCGCTTCGGCGAGTACGCGTGGCGGCTTGCCGACACCCTTGGCGAGTCGCATCGCGATATTCGAGGCGAAATCACCGTGGGCGGCATCGCGCGTACGCTCGAGAGTGATCCAGTTCGGATCGACGGGCTGCACAAGCAATGTGCCTTCGAGTGACTGCAGCGCGCGCTGCAGCAGGAGTTGCAGGTCTTCTTTCACGGCCGCGATTCTACCGGGTCAGATTCTGCCGGGTCAGAAGAGTTCGAGCGGATCGACGTCGAGAGCCCAGCGGACACGCCGTGCCTCGGGCAGTGTTTCGATCACGGGCAGCCAACCGTCGAGCAGCCGGTGCAGCGCGGGGCGATCGACACTCTCGATCAGCAACTGTGCGTGATGACGATCCGCGCGTCTCGCCATGGCCGCAGGGGCTGGTCCAAGCAGGCGCACCGTGGCGCCCCGCTCTGGCATCCGCTCGGCAACGCGGCGTGCGGCATCGAGAAAGTCGATCGCCATTTCCGCGCGGGTCGCCGAGGCCCGCAGCGCTGCGAGTCTTGAAAAGGGCGGCCAGCCCGCGCTGCGACGTTCTTCGAGCGCGGCGTTGGCAAACGCGTCGTAGCCCCCCGCGAGCAGACCCGAGAGCAGCGGATGCTCGGGATATTCCGTCTGGATCAATACTTCGCCCGCACGCTCGGCGCGGCCCGCGCGACCTGCAACCTGGATGATGGTTTGTGCCAGTCGCTCGGCCGCACGAAAGTCGGTGCTGAAGAGTCCTTGATCGGCATTGAGCACCACCACTAGCGTGAGGGCCGGAAAATCATGGCCTTTCGCGACCATCTGCGTACCCACCAAAATTCGCGCCTCGCCGCTCGTCACGCGTCGCATGACCGTATCGAGTTCGTCACTGTGACGCACCACGTCGCGATCGAGTCTGGCGATGCCGACCCCCGGAAAGAGTTCGGCGAGGTTTTCTTCGACCCGCTCCGTCCCCTGGCCCACGGTCTTGACCGCATAGCCACACACGGGACACTGCCGCGGCAGTTCACGATCTGCTCCGCAGTGATGACAACGCAGTCGTGCGGCCTGCCGATAGACCGTGAGTCGTGCATCGCAGGAGAGACAGGGTGCGATCCAGCCGCAGGCCGTGCAGGCGAGCGTCGGCGCGTAGCCGCGGCGATTGATGTAGATGAGCACCTGCCCGTCGGCCGCGAGATGACGTTCGATGCTGCCGACCGCGGTGGTCGAAAGCCCCGCATGGACGCGCTCGCCGCGCAGATCGAGCAAGCGCAAGGTCGGCGGTGTGGCGGCGGCGGCACGCTCGGGCAAGGCCAGTCGCGTCAGCCGGCCCGCGCTCACGTTGTGCAGCGATTCGAACGAGGGCGTCGCCGAGCCCAGCATCACGGGAATGTCCAGCATGCGTGCGCGCACCAGCGCGAGGTCGCGTGCCGAGTAGCGAAAACCGCCCTCCTGCTGTTTGAAGGAGGCGTCGTGTTCTTCGTCGACGATGATCAAGCCGAGTTCCGGCACCGGTGCGAACACGGCCGAGCGTGTCCCGATCACGAGCTGCGCACGGCCCGAGTGCGCGAGTCGCCACGCAGCAAGCCGTTCGCCGTCGGTCAGCCCCGAGTGCAGGATCGCAAGAGTGGCCTGCGGGAAGCGCCGTGCAAAGCGTCCGACGAGTTGCGGCGTGAGGCCGATTTCGGGCGCGAGCACGAGCACGCGACGTCCGAGCTCGAGTTGCCGCTCCGCGAGCCGTAGATAGACCTCGGTTTT
>RGYP01000096.1 GCA_010031985.1 Gammaproteobacteria bacterium | reverse complement strand
GAATAAGTTTTGAACTTTCCAGTGGATTCCACAACGAGATCATAAGCCACCACATCCCCGCCGTGGTTGAACACGTCGCTGGCCTGGATCTCGACCGAGTAGAAGCCTGCGGGCACCGGCGCCATCGCGACCGGAACGCCTGAGAGACCGGCGGACGGAATCACGATGATGCTCTTGGAATAGACCGAGTCGGCCTCCCATTATGTCGTGCAGGCCACACTCGACCCTGCGGCACGCACTCTCGAAGCGCAGGTGCAACTCGAGGTTCCTGCCGAGAGCGCCGGTCGCAGCGTCGAGTTTCTGCTGGCCTCGAGCCTGCAGATCGTCGCTGCCGAGCCTGCGATCGAGCGTTTGCCGGTCGAGGGAGTACGCGCGTTTACGGGTATCAACGGTTCGGCGACCGCGATCACGGCATCGGGCCGAGCCGCTCGTTATCGTGCGGTACTGACTGCCGGCAGTCGATCGATCCGGCTGCGCTATCGCGGCAAAATCGACTTCGGATTCGACACGCCGGGACAGGAGTACGCGCGCGGTTTCAGCGAGACCGCCGGCACCATCAACGAGCAAGGGGTTTATCTCGCCGGGAGTACTCTTTGGTATCCCTATCTCGGCGAGACTTTGTTCACGTTCGATCTGACTGCTTCGGCACCTGCCGGTTGGCAGTTGATCAGTCCGGGCTCGGGAACGGCGGGCACGCCCGACGCTACCATCAGCGTCGCTCGCTGGAAGGTGACGACTCCGGTCGACGAATTGCATATCGTCGGCGGTCCGTTGACGCGCTACGTCCGGCAAGCGGGTGCGATCAGCGCCGAGGTGTATCTGCGCAAGCCCGACGAGGCGCTCGCTGCAAAATATTTGGAGGCGACCGCACGCAATCTCGAGATGTATCGCACGCTGATCGGTCCATATCCCTACGACAAGTTCGCGCTCGTCGAAAATTTTTGGGAGACCGGCTACGGCATGCCGAGTTTCACGCTGCTCGGTCCGCAGATCATCCGCTTTCCGTTCATCCTCACTTCGTCCTATCCGCACGAGGTCCTGCACAACTGGTGGGGCAACGGCGTTTTCGTCGATTACGGCACCGGCAACTGGTGCGAGGGTCTCACGGCGTATCACGCGGACCACCTTTACAAAGAGCAACAGGGACAAGGCGCCGAATACCGGCGGGACACACTCAAAAAATATCGTGACTTCGTCAAAGAGTCGCGCGACTTTCCGCTGGCCGAGTTTCGTTCGCGACACAGTCCGGCTACCGAGGCGGTGGGTTACGGCAAGGCACTGATGACTTTTCACATGCTGCGTCGGCGCGTCGGCGACGAGGCGTACGTTCGTGGCTTGCAGCGTTTTTATCGAGAGCAACGCGGCAAGCGGGCGAGCTTCGACGATCTCGCCCGCGCCCACGGTGCTGCTGCCAAGAGCGATCTGCTGCCATTCATGGATCAGTGGGCGCGACGCGCCGGCGCTCCCGAACTGCGCGTGAAGAACGTGAGGGTCGATGCCGATGGCGTGGTGCGCGGCGAGTTGTTGCAGGCGCAGAAAGGTCCGGCGTTCGAACTCGAGGTTCCACTCGTGCTGCGCTCGGCGAGCGGCACGGAGGGCTTCACCGTTCGCAGCACGACATCAAGCACGCGTTTCGAGCTGCGTCCGAAGACGAATGCTGCAGGGATGTCCCCCCTCGGGCTCGAGGTCGACCCGGAGTTCGACCTGTTCCGTTTGCTCGATGCGCGCGAGACGGCACCGTCGCTCGGGCAGATGTTCGGTGAGCCGGAGGTGCTGGCGGTGCTGCCATCGAAGGCGCCGCCCGCCATGCTCGAAGCCTATCGGCAAATGCTGGCTTTCTGGGGCGGCGGGGGCGCTCAAAAATTCGTCATCGTCGAGGATCGCGCTCTCAAAGATTTACCCACGGATCGGCCGGTGTGGGTGTTCGGCCGCAAAAATCTTTGGAGTGCGAAGCTCTTCGGTACCGATAACGGCATTGGCTTGCAGGTCGACGACCAGGGTATCGGCGCTGGCGGAACGCACATTCCCTTTGCGGGCCACTCTGCCGTGATCGTGCGCCGCCATCCGATGAATGCCGCCAAAGCGGTGGCTTGGGTGGTCGTCGATCCGTTGGCCGCCGCCGTGGGGCTCGCGCGCAAGTTGCCGCATTACGGCAAGTATTCGTGGTTGGGTTTCGTGGGCGACGAGCCCGCCAACATGGCCAAGGGCGAGTGGCCTGCGGCCGACTCACCTCTGCACGTCGATCTGCGTCCGCTTGCGGCGCGCAGCCTGCCGCTGTCCGTCGGCGGCTATGCCCAGCGTGCGCCGCTCGCCCGCTTGCCCGCGGTGTTCGATGCCGCTGCGATGATGAAAGACATCGGTTGGCTCGCCGATCCCGCGCGCGAGGGGCGCGGCATGGGCAGTGCTGGTCTCGACGCTGCCGCCGAGTACGTGGCGGCAGCATTCAAGGCTGCGAAACTGAAACCGCTGCGTGAGGGCCAGGGCCTCGACGCGTACTTTCAGCCCTTCGCCTTCACGCCTGAGGGCGCACGACAAGCCCTGCCTTTGCGCAACGTGATCGGCGTGTTGCCGGGCAGCGATGCACGTTACGACGGCGAAGCGGTCATCGTCTCGGCGCACTACGACCACTTGGGTCGCAGTGGACCGGGCGTACGCATGAGCGAGATCGGACAAATTCATCCGGGTGCCGACGACAACGCGAGCGGTGTTGCGGTGTTGCTGGAACTCGCGCGAATCTTCGCCGCAGGCGGGAATCCACCACGGACGCTGATCTTCGCGGCCTTCTCCGGCGAAGAGGCTGGTTTGCAGGGGTCGCGTCATTTCGTTGCGCAGCCGCCCGTGCCGCTATCGGGAATCCGCTCCGTGCTCAACCTCGACACCGTGGGTCGTCTTGGCAAAGGCGAGATCTCGGCACTTGCCACCGGCACGGCCAGCGAGTGGCCGCACGTTTTTCGTGGCATCACGTTTTCGACCGGTATTCCGGTCCGCAACATTGCCGACGCCGCACAGTCCTCCGATCAGCAAAGTTTCATCGAACGCGGCATTCCGGGCGTGCAGTTGTTCACCAGCGCGCACCTCGACTATCACCGACCGACCGATACGGCAGATCGAATCGACGGCGATGGCCTCGTGAAAGTGGCGAGCGTCGCCCGCGAGGCGCTCGATTATCTGCTGCAGCGCCCCGGCCCGTTGACCGTCACGATCAACAACGCAGCCGGTAGCGGCGCGATCGGTGGCGACGCAGCGGGTAACTCCCGCGCCGTGTCTTCGACGACACCGCGACGCGTCTCGTTCGGCCTCGTTCCGGACTACGCGCATCAAGCTGCCGGGGTGCGTGCCGAATCGGTGGTTCCCGACTCGCCGGCTGCGCGAGCAGGGTTCGTGGCGGGGGACGTACTGCTGGAGATCGACGGCAAGACGGTGGCAGGGCTCGCCGAATTTTCCGAAATTCTCAGGGCCTATTCGCCGGGAGCGAAGATCAGCGCAGTGCTTGCGCGCGGTGAGCGCAAGCAGACCGTCAGCGTCGAACTGACGGTACGCTGAGGACCTTGGCTGGCGTATCGAGCAGCGGGGCGGCAAGACCGAGCACCTGCTTGTAACGCAGATCGCAGTCGATGCAGCGGCCGCGCGAGCTGCACCAGCGCAGGCTCTTGCCATCGAGCCGGCCCCAAAAGAGCCCGATCGGGTCGAGGTCGAACTCGCGCAACAACTCGAGAAAACTTTGACTGCGAGGCAGAGGGCGATAACGTCGCCAGAGTCCCTCTTCAAAATAATCGAGCAGCCAATCGCCGCTACTCGATCGATAGCGAAACCTCGCGATCGGTACCGGCTCGCGTGTCCCCGCGACGCCGAGAATGCGCCGCAGCTCGTGGATCACCACTCGATCACCCTCGACGCGATAGTCGATCAGGACCGTATTGCGTGCGAGGGGCGGGCAAATTCTCGCGCAGTAGGCATCGAGCAGGCGGCTGATCAGCAGCTGCGAATGTTGGGGCAGTTCGTTCACCGTGTGCCAAGCCTAGCGCGGAGGTCGATTCCGCCGCTATTCTTGCGCGGATGACGACCTCCGAAAAAAGCGCAGACCGGCTCGTACACGAAGATGTGGGTCGGGCGGTCTATGCTGCCATTCCGCCGTGTCGTGTCCCGTTGTCCAAGCGTGTGTTCTGGCGCATCGTGCTCGTTTTGTTGTCGAGTGCGCGGGGTCGCGCCTGGATTGCTGCACGTTACGGTACCAAGAACGGAGGCTGACCCCATGCAATCCTTGTCCATGTTGCTCACCTTTCTGGTTGGCGTCGGTCTCGTCGTGCAGATCGGTCTCAATGCCGCGGTGGGGCGGATGTTGGGCGGGGCCATCTACGGCACGATCGCCAATTTCGTCGTCGGTCTTGCAGCGCTCGTCGTGTTCTTCGTCATGTCACGTCACGCCTTGCCGGCGCGCGACGCCTTCGCCGAGGTACCGGCCTATGCATGGTTGGGTGGCTTGTTCGGAGCTGCTTACGTGGGCGTCGCCACGTTCGCAGGTCCGCGTCTCGGCGCCTTGCTGCTGCTGGCGTTGACGGTAGGCGGTCAGATGGTCGCATCCGTGATCGTCGATCACTACGGACTACTCGGCTTTCAACAGCACCCGGTGACTTTGACGCGTCTCGTCGGCATCGCCTTGCTGCTCCTCGGGATCTGGCTGGTCGCGATGCGCTGACTCAGGCGTCCTCGCACTCGCCG
This sequence comes from Gammaproteobacteria bacterium, assembly GCA_010031985.1. Taxonomy (GTDB): domain Bacteria; phylum Pseudomonadota; class Gammaproteobacteria; order Steroidobacterales; family Steroidobacteraceae; genus UBA964. Next base: position 2,241 of record RGYP01000096.1, on the reverse strand, counting down.
CATAGCCCCTTGATTTCGAGCGAAGTCGGTTCGATCCGAAACCCCGCCGCCAGCGATTTCTCTGCCAGCAAACGATTGATGCCGGGGTCGTCGATTTCGACGACGCGATGGCATTTTCGGCACACCAAAAACTGCGCAACGTGTGCTCGGGCCGGTTCGTCGCAGCCGATGAAGGCGTTGATCGAATCGATGCGGTGCACGAGCCCGGCATCGATGAGAAATTCGAGCGCGCGATAAACCGTGGGCGGCGCCGCTTTGTCGCGCTCCTTGGCGAGCTCGGCGAGGATGTCGTAGGCGCCGATCGGCGCATGTGCGCGCCAGACGATCTCGAGAATGCGGCGCCGGACTGGCGTGAGCTTGAGACCACGCTGCGCACACACATCAGCGGCGGTACGTACCGCCTGATCGATGCAGGCGGCGTGATCGTGGGGCGTCGCGTGATCGTGCGGCACGTGTTCCAAAGGTTTGCCCATGCCTTAAGTTATCATTTGCAACCTATGGCTACCATGGATCGGATCCCCGTCACCGTCTTGACGGGATTTCTCGGGTCTGGAAAGACCACTCTCCTCAATCGCATCCTCTCGGAGAACCACGGCAAGCGCATCGCCGTCATCGAAAACGAGTTCGGTGAGGTCGGTGTGGATCACCAGCTGGTGATCGGCGCCGAAGAAGAAATCTTCGAGACGAACAACGGCTGCATCTGCTGCACGGTGCGCGGCGACTTGCTGCGCATCCTCGGGCAGCTACTGAAGCGTCGTGACAAGTTCGACTACATCATCGTCGAAACCACCGGCATGGCCGATCCCGGCCCGGTCGCGCAGACGTTTTTTCTGGACGACGATTTCAAGCAGCAGTTCCTGCTCGATGCCATCGTCACGCTGGTCGACGCTCGCCACATCGAGAAGCATCTCGACGAAATGAAAGAGCCCGGCGAGCAGGTCGCTTTCGCGGATGTCATTCTGCTCAACAAGACCGACCTCGTCGGCGCGGCCGAGCTCGAACGCATCGAGCGTCGGGTGCGTGCAATCAACGGCACGGCGCGCATTTTCCGTACCCAAAACGCGAACGTTCCGATCGATCGGGTGCTCGACGTCGGCGCCTTCGATCTGCAGCGCGCACTCGCCGTCGACGGCTCTTTCCTCGAGCCGCAATATCCCTTCGAGTGGGCGGGTGTCTATCAGCTGCCGGCGGGGCAGCACACGCTGCGCACGGGCGCGGATACGCACGCCCATCACCATCACGACCACGGTCATGACCATGACCACGGCCATCATCACGAGCACCACCATGATCATGATCATGACCATGGTCATCACGGCCATGCTCATGACCAGGGCCTCGGTCTCGTGGTGCTGCCCGTCGCGGCGGCAACCGAGCAAGCTCTCGCGTCGGCGATCGAGTCTGCGGTTCGCGCGTTTGCCGAAGAGCCGGTGGGGGTCGATTGCGGGGGTTCGCTGAAGGCGGGGCCCGTGCTGCACGCCATCGACGTGAATCACGAGGGCGGTCACTTCGTCATCGACGTCGCTGCGGCAGGTGCCCATGCCATTTTTTGCGAACATGCACCGGCAGAGTTCAACCTGCGCGTGGAAGGCACGACGCCCGTCGCGCAGCGCGCCTTCGCCTCGCATCATCATGACGAAGAAATTTCCTCGATCGGCATCACCGATCCGCGTCCACTCGATCCGCAGAAGCTCAATGATTGGTTGTCATATCTCTTGAAGAGTCGTGGCGCCGACATCTTTCGGATGAAAGGCGTGATTTCGCTCAAGGGCGAATCTCGACGCTACGTATTTCACGGCGTACACATGATGTTCGACGGCCAGCTCGAGCGGCCTTGGGCCACTGGCGCCACCCGACAAAATACTTTGGTGTTCATCGGTCGCAATCTCGATCGCCAGGAGCTCGAAGCCGGTTTTCACTCATGTCTCGCGTGAAAACGCCGAACGCCATCCTCGAGCTGCGCGGCGAGATCAAGCTCGACGATTACATCGTCGACATCGCCTGGTCGACCGATGCGACGCGTCTCGTCGCGGCAGGCGGCGAGGGCAAAGTATTTTTATGCAAGTACGGCGAGTCCGTGCTCGAGGCGCGTGACGTCGGCCAGCACGGAATGGGTACGCTGGCCGTTGCCTGGCAGCCGAGTGGCAGCGTATTCGCGAGCAGTGGACAGGATTCGCGTATCACGCTGTTCGATGCCGAGGGCGGTCTTCTCGCCCAACAGCGCCCATCGATCAACTGGAC
>RGYP01000095.1 GCA_010031985.1 Gammaproteobacteria bacterium | reverse complement strand
CCTCGGGGGCCCCCGAGGCGTTGGCTTCGATCTTGGCGAGGATCGATTGCAGCAGATTATTGTGGTGGATCTTCGGGTCGAGACAATCGGGTGGAAATCTGCGGACGCTGCTGGTGATCAAGGAAAGCCCGGCGGTCGAGTAAACCGGGGCTTTGTGTTCTGCGAGCACGATCAGCGTCGGACCGAACTGGTTGAGTCTCGGATCCATGCCCGAAGTGATTTTGATGCCGCGGGTGAGGGTGAGCCGGATATGCACGTCGTCGAACATGCCATTAGCTCTCAGGGTTCGACGGATTTCTTCGGTGATGGCTTGATGCGATGGAATCGTGGCGTAGGCCAGTGCCATCGCCGAGTTGCGCAGGCGATCCAGATGTTCGCTCAGCTTGAAGATCCGACCCTGATAGAGCCGTAGTCCCTCCCACACGGCATCTCCCCCCTGTACGGACGAGTCGAACGGCGAGATGCCGGCCTCGTTGCGGTGCAGGAGCTTGCCGTCGATGTTGACGATGAGATCGCGATTCTTTTCGTTGAATTTTTGCAGCATGGTTTCCGGCCGGTGGAAGAGAGCGCGTTTATGGCGCGACGTCGTCGAGGGGTGAGAGCCGATGGCGGTGCATGGTCTCGTACAGGGGTTTGGCCTCGCGCTCCAGGGCCGCGAGCGGGGCCGGCAAGGGCCTGTCGTTTTTCGGCCAACGGACGAAGCGGGTCGATCGCTCCACGGCGTCGTACCAATGCTTGGCCCAAATACCGTCGGTGGCGCGACGACCTGCGGGCCACTGCAGCATGGCAGGTTCGAAAGGGATCCCGATTGCCGCGCACAGCGCTTGCAGCATCCCTTGTGGATCATTCAGCAGATCGTCGGCGTCGATCACGGCAGGCGCGTGACCGCTTTCACGAGTGATCTTTTCAAAGATTTCGAGCTGCTGGGGCAGGCCCGTATCCTCGATCCGAACTTCCTCGAGCTTGTTGCCGAGCGAGCGCAGCATGTCCTCGGGGTTGCGCAGCAAAAAGGCGTGGGTCAGGCCGTCGAGCCAGGCTCCTCCCATCGTCGGCAGCAGGTGGTGCGCCATGTGTTTTTGATAGTGAACCGTGACGCCCGCGGGGAGCGGGGCATGCAGCGTGTTGGCGACGCGTCGCCAGTCGACATCGTGATGCGCGATCACCTCGTCACGCCCCGGGTGCGCGAGACCGGTGGCCAAGAGGTAGTGGGCGTAGAAGGGCTCGTCCACGACGACGGTGTCCGAACGATTGCCGAACGAGCGCATTAGTGCCGTCGACAGGTTCCGCGGACCCGACCACATGGCGATACGAGTGACTCCCATGCGCCGATGTTACGCAACACTCGCCCTCCGCAGACACGACCCCGCGCGCGATGCGCGGGACCGGGCATAATCGCCAAACAGAACTAACGAGGATTGTCGCGATGCTGCACCGACCCTTGTCCCTCTGCGTACTGCTTTGGGCCACGCTAGCCGTGGGAATGGCTGCCCCGTCGCCGTCCGCTCCGTCTCAACTCAGCCCATCGCCGGGCAAACGCGCCATCACCCACGAGGATCTCTGGTTGATGAAGCGGGTGGGGGCACCGACGGTGAGTCCCGATGGCAAGTGGGCCGTTTTGTCGGTCACCGAGCCGTCGTACGACGACAAGGCGCAGATCTCGGATCTCTGGATCGTCTCGACCGACACCCAAAATCCGTCGCCACCGCGCCGGCTGACCGGCACGTCGGGGGGAGAGAGCGGTGTCGACTGGAGTCCTGACGGACGCCGCCTGGTGTTTTCGGCAAAGCGCGAGGGTGACGAGACGGGCCAGTTGTATCTGCTCGACCTGCAAGCCGGCGGCGAGGCGCAGCGGCTCACCCAGCTCGTCAACGGGGCGCGGGCGCCGCGGTTCTCACCTGATGGCCGGCAAATCGCCTTTTCCAGTAGCGACTATCCTGGCGCCAGTAGTGAAGCGGACAACCAGCGCATCGCCGCAGAGCGCAAGGCGCGCAAGTGGAACGCACGAATTTACGATGGCTTTCCGATCCGTAACTGGGATCGTTGGCTCGACGACCGCAAGCCGCGCCTGTGGGTACTCGAACTCTCGGGCGGCGCCAGCTCTGCAACGCGAGAACTGCTGCGGGGTACGGCGCTTGCGAGCGAGCCGGGATTTGCCGGCCGTGGCGGGGATGGCGGCGATTCGATTGACGCGGCATGGACGCCCGACGGTCGCGGTATCGTGTTCACGGCGAGCACGGATCGGCATACCGCAGCCTATCGATTCACGGCAACGCAACTTTGGTACGTAGCCACGACAGGTGGCGAGGCGATTCGCCTGAGCGGCGATGAGCACTCGTGGTCGCAGCCCACGTTCACGGCGGACGGCAAAACCTTGATTGCTGCGCTCGAGCGCTACAACGACAAAGTCTACAACTCGACCGATCTCGTGGCGTTGCCCTGGCGTGGGTCTGTTGCAAAATCTTTGACTCTCGCTGCGGCGCGTGAACTGACGCGGGGCATCGATCGTGCCGTGACTTCGTTCGCGACTACCGCCGATTCTCGGCAGCTTTATTTTTTGGCCGAAGAGGCGGGCCACGAGAAAGTCTTCGTGGTCGATCTCGCCAAAGGATCGCCGCGGCTCGCCTTCGACATGCAGGTCGGTGTCTACACCAATCTCGCGATCGCGCAGTCCTCGCGTGAGCCGGTCGTACTCGCCAACTTCGAGAGTGCGACCCAACCACCGGAGGTGGTTCGCCTGGAACCGAAGCAGGCTCGCCACGTACCGCTCACTGCGTTCAACAGCGCCAAGGCGGGCGAGCTCGATCTCGAACCGGTCCGTCACTTCTGGTTCACGAGTGCCCAAGGCCGGAAAATCCACAACATGCTGGTGGTGCCCCCGGGGTTCGATCCGACCAAGAAATACCCGCTGTTCGTGGTGATTCACGGCGGTCCCCACACCATGTGGCGCGATCAGTGGGTGCTGCGTTGGAACTATCACCTACTCGCCGCGCCCGGATACGTCGTGCTGCTGACCAACTACAGTGGCTCCACCGGTTTTGGTGAAGCCTTCGCCCAGACGATTCAGGGTGACCCGCTCAAGAGCGCGGGCGCCGAGCTCAACGAGGCCGCCGACGTCGCCATTCGCGATTTCCCCTTCATCGATGCGAGTCGGCAGTGTGCGGGCGGTGCAAGTTACGGCGGGCACCTCGCCAACTGGCTGCAGGCGACGAGCACGCGTTACCGCTGCCTCGTCAGCCACGCGGGTCTCATCAACCTCGAGTCCCAGTGGGGCACCAGCGATACGGTGTACGGTCGCGAGGTCAACAACGGGGGCCCGGTCTGGGAGCAGGGGCCGGTTTGGCGCGAGCAAAACCCGATCCGCTACGCCGGCTCGTTTCGGACCCCTACCCTGGTCACGGTCGGTGAGCAGGATTTTCGGGTGCCGCTCAACAACTCGCTCGAGTATTGGACGGCACTGCAACGCCGGCAGATCCCGAGCCGCCTGGTCGTGTTTCCGGACGAGAACCACTGGGTGCTCAAGGGCGAGAACAGTCGCCTCTTCTATCGGGAGGTGCACGCTTGGCTTGCGCGTTGGTTGGCCCCAGCGGGCGGAAGCCCGCCGGGTGGCACCCCGCCGGGTGGCATCCCTTAGCGGATTCCATTATGATCGCGGGCCCGCGCGGCTCCTCGGGCCGCACGGGAGCGCAGTTGCCTTCAAGGTCATCGGCGTATGTGCTTGATCGAAAAGCCCCCCGAGGGGCTTTTCTTTTTTGGGCCCCTGGCCGGGGCGGGATCATCAGGAAGGGGGCCCTATGGGCCCTTTTTCGTTCCCGGACGGTTCGGGAGCAAGCGGTTCCGAGGGTAGGTGAGAGATGGCAACAGCGGCGGTCATACGCGACAAGCTCATCGGGTTGCTCGAACCGTTGGTCGAGCAGCTCGGCTATGAACTTGTGGACATCGAGTGGGTCGCGGCACCGCGTTCGGGTTTGTTGCGCATCTACATCGACCAGCCGGCGGCCCACGGTGGGCACATCGGCGTCGAGGACTGCGAGAAGGTGAGTCGCGAGGTGTCGGCGCTGCTTGACGTGGAAGACCCGATCAGCGGGGCCTACCACCTCGAGGTGTCTTCGCCGGGGTTCGATCGGGTGTTGCGCAAGCCAGCGCATTTCGCCCGGTTCCGCGGCGCGCGAGTATGGGTGGAGCTCAAGGTGGCTCGCGACGGACGACGTCGCTACACCGGTGAGCTCGTGGAAGTGAATGACAGCGGCTGCATCCTCAACGTGGATGAGCAGCGGGTGACGATCGGCTTCGCCGAGATCGGCAAGGCACGTCTCGTGGCGTGAAGACCGATCGAACGCAGGTTGGAGCAAGGGGACTGACGATGAGCAAGGAAATCATGATGGTGGTCGATGCGGTCTCGAACGAGAAAGGCGTCGACAAGGAAGTGATCTTCGAGGCCCTCGAAGCGGCGCTTGCCTCGGCCACGCGTAAAAAGCATGGCGAGGAGTGGGACGTGCGCGTTGCCATCAATCGCAAGACCGGCGACTACGACACGTTCCGTCGCTGGAAGGTCTTCGCCGACGACTCCAAAGATTTGGAAGTTCCCGACCGCGAACTGCGTCTCGAAGATGCGCTCGACGTCAACCGCAAAGCCGAAGTCGGCGGATTCGTCGAAGAGCCCATGGAGTCGGTGCAGTTCGGGCGCATCGCAGCGCAGCAGGCGAAGCAGGTCATCGTGCAGAAAGTGCGCGAGGCCGAGCGCGCTCAAGTCGTCGATGCCTACAGAGACCGCGTCGGTCAGCTGGTGAGTGGCGTGGTCAAGCGCGTCGATCGCAACGGTATTTTCGTCGACCTTGGCGGCAACGCCGAAGGTTTCGTCTCGCGTGCCGACATGATCATGCGCGAGCAGGTCAAACCGCAGGATCGTATCAAGGCGTTCCTCAAGGAGGTGCGTCCGGAGCCGCGCGGGCCGCAGCTCTTCCTCACGCGTTCCGCGCCCGAGTTCCTGATCGAACTCTTCAAGCTCGAAGTGCCCGAGGTCGGTCAAGGTCTGATCCAAATCCTCGGTGCGGCTCGTGACCCGGGCATTCGCGCCAAGATCGCGGTGCGCAGCAACGACCCGCGTATCGATCCGGTCGGAGCCTGCGTTGGCATGCGCGGTTCGCGCGTGCAGGCGGTCTCCAATGAAATCGCCGGCGAGCGTGTCGACATCATCCCCTTCGACGACAACCCGGCGCAGTTCGTCATCAATGCGATGTCGCCCGCCGAGGTCATCTCGATCGTGGTCGACGAAGAGTCGCACAGCATGGACATCGCGGTCTCGGAGGAAAAACTTTCGCAGGCGATCGGCCGCGGCGGTCAAAATATTCGTCTTGCGAGTCAGCTCACCGGTTGGGATCTCAACGTCATGACGGAGTCCGATGCCGAGGCGAAGAGCGAGTCCGAGGCGCGCGCGCTGGTCGAAAATTTCATGAAACAGCTCGACGTCGACGAAGACGTGGCCACCATCCTCGTGCAGGAAGGGTTCTCGACGGTCGAGGAAATCGCCTACGTACCGCAGGCCGAGCTCAACGCGATCGAGGAATTCAACGAAGACATCGTCAAGGAACTGCGTAGCCGTGCGCGTGACGTGCTGCTGACGCAGGCCATTGCGAGCGAAGAGAGTCTGGATGCGCAATTGCCGGCTGACGATCTGCTGCTGCTCGAGGGCATGCAGCCCGATCTCGCGCTCGCACTCGCTCGACGCGGCGTGCGCACGCGTGACGATCTGGCCGATCAGGCGGTCGACGACCTGCTCGATATCCAGGGTTTGACGGCGGAAGAGGCCGGCAAGCTCATCATGAAAGCACGCGAGCACTGGTTCGCGCCGGGTCACGGCTGAACAAAGGGTCGCGGGGATCAGATATGGCGGATGTAACGGTTTCCCAATTTGCCGAGGTACTCAAGGTACCGATCGACAAGCTGCTCGCGCAGCTTGATCAGGCCGGCATCAAGGTGAGCGGGCCGGATGCGGTCATCAGCGATGATGCCAAGCTCGTGCTGCTCTCGCACCTGCGTCGCAGTCACGGGCAGGCGGACGATGCCGCCGCAGGGGTCACGGCTCCACGCAAGATTACCTTGCAGCGCAAGCAGCAGAGCGAAATCAAGCTCGCCGGCGGCAGCGGTCGCGCTCGTACGGTCAACGTCGAGGTGCGCGTCAAGCGCACTTACGTCAAGCGTGACGTGCTCGAAGAGCAGTCAAAGACGCAGGGCGAGGACACCGAGGCCAAGCGCCTCGAGGCCGAAGAGGCCGCGCGAATCGAGCGCGAGCGCCAGGAGCACGAGCGTCGCGAGGCCGAGCGCCTGGAGACCGAGAATCGTCGTCGCATCGAGGAAGAGGCTGCGGCACGGCGTGCCGCAGAAGAGGCGAGACGCGCCGTCGAACAACGCGAGCGTGAGCAGAGCGAATCCGAAAAGCAGGGGCGTGCGCGCGGTGCTCCCGCTGCCGGCGAAGCCCGCCCGGCCGAGACGCGTCCCGGCGACGCCCGTTCCGCCAAGGGCGGTGCTGCCGAGGCCGATCGCGACAAGCGTACGCGCTATGGACGCGAAGAGCTGCATGTCAGCACCGACGCCAGTTCGCGCCTCAAGAAAAAGAAGAAGGTCCGCGAGCGCAAAGCGCCGCTCGGAATGGAGCAACGGCACGGGTTCGAGTTGCCGACTGCACCCGTGGTGCGCGAAGTGGCGATCGGCGAGACGATCACGCCGCAGGAGCTCGCTCAAAAGATGGCGGTCAAGGCGACCGAAGTCATCAAGGCCATGATGAACATGGGTGTGATGGCGACCATCAACCAGCCGATCGACCAAGACACTGCGGTTTTGGTCGTCGAAGAAATGGGTCATACCGCCAAGATCCTCAAAGAAAACCAGATCGAGACCGACATCCAAGGGGCTTCGGGCGAAGCGATCGAGACGTTGCCGAGACCGCCAGTGGTCACCGTCATGGGGCACGTCGATCACGGCAAGACCTCGCTTCTCGACTACATTCGCAAGGCCAAGGTTGCCGCGGGCGAGGCGGGCGGCAT
>RGYP01000094.1 GCA_010031985.1 Gammaproteobacteria bacterium | reverse complement strand
GGCGTGTGGCCACACGCCCGGACACGTCGTGTTCTTCCAGCGCGACGCTCGTTTTGCGATCGTGGGCGACGTCATCTTCGCCGGCTCGATCGGGCGCACCGATTTTCCGCGCGGCAACCACGCCGAGCTACTGCAGTCGATCCGCAGCAAACTCTTTCCCCTCGGCGATGACGTCACATTTTTGCCAGGGCACGGACCCACCTCGACTTTCGGCGAGGAGCGACGCAGCAATCCGTTCGTCGGCGATCGTTTTTTCGCGACCGGCTGAATCAGCCGGTCAATTGCGTGGTCGGCAGATAGTGATCGACCAGCAGCGCGACGAAGATCCACATCAGATAGGAAATCGAGAAGCGGAACACCTTCATCGGTAGTTCACTGCGATCGGTGAGCTTGAGAGCCAGTGCGTAGTACATGAATCGACCATTGAGCACGAGCGCGGCGACCAAATAAATCAGACCGCTCATGTGAGTCACCCAAGGCAGCAGCGACACGATCACGAGCAGCACGGTGTAGAGCAGCACCTGCAGGCGTGTGTAGGGCACACCGTGGGTCACCGGCAGCATCGGAATGCCGGCACGTGCGTATTCGTCCTTGCGCGCGATGGCCAGCGCCCAAAAATGCGGTGGCGTCCAGATGAAGATGATCAGAAACAGCAGCAGTGCTTGCGGCTCGATCGAGTTGGTCACGGCAGCCCAGCCGAGGATGGGCGGCGCGGCACCGGCCGCGCCACCGATCACGATGTTCTGCGACGTGGCGCGCTTCAGAAACACGGTGTAGATCACCGCATAGCCGATCAACGAGGCAAAGGTGAGCATCGCGGTGAGCGGGTTTACGAGAAACCAGAGAATCAGCATCGACAGCACGCCGAGCAAACCCGCGAACGCCAGCGCTCGCGGCGCATCGAGGCCACCCGTGGGCAGCGGACGACTGCGGGTACGCGACATCTGTTCGTCGATCTTGCGGTCGAGCACGTGGTTGATGGCGGCGGCGCAGCCCGCCGCGAGTGCGATACCCAGATTTCCCCACACCAGCGCCGCGAGAGGCGGCACGCCCGGACTCGCGAGCAAGGTGCCGACGATCGCGGTGAAGACGATCAGCGCGACGACTTTGGGTTTGGTGAGCTCTAAGTAAAGCTTCCACTGCGGCCGCGCCTGGACGGCGGTTGCGGGGGTCGCCATGTTCAGGCCTCGCGCAAGCGTCGGTTGAGCAACAGCAGCGCCATGATCAAAAGTGCTGCGCCGGCGTTGTGCCCTGCCGCCAGGGGCAGCGGGAAGGCCTTGAGGATCATGAACACCGCGATCAGCAATTGCAGTCCGAGCGCCGCGATGGCCCATTGCCCACCGCGTCGCACCAGCGTCGTCGGTGCATTGCGGATGGCGAGCCAGCCGGCGAGCAGCACCGCGAGCGAGGCGATGATCGCCCCGAGGCGATGCGTGAAGTGGATGGCCACGCGGGCCGGGTGTTCGAGCACGCCGCCGGTGTAGTTGATGTCGAGACCGCGCCAGAGCACGAAGGCCTCGTCGAAATCCATGCCATCGGGCCACCACTCAGTCTGGCAGGTCGGCAGGTCCGGACAGGCGACTGCGGCGTAATTGCTGCTGGTCCAGCCGCCGAGCATGATCTGGAAGGCCACGATGACGGTGGCGGCGACGGCTGCCTTGCGCGCGCCGTCCAGCGCTGAAATCTTTGTGGCAGCGGCGGCGGGCACCACCACGCGACCGACGCGACGCATGCTCAGCCACAGCCAAGTCAGCAGACTCAAGGTGGTGAGACCCCCCACGAGGTGCAGCACCACCACCAAGGGTTTCACCAACCACCACACCGTGAAAGCGCCGAGCGCGCCTTGCAGCAGCACCACGGTCAGCAAAGATAGAGCGAAGGGCAGACCGACCGGTCGCTCACGTCGATACGCAATGGCGATGGCGGTAATCAACACGATCACGAAGCCTAGCGTTGTCGCTGCATAGCGGTGGATCATTTCACGCCAGGCTTTGCCGGAGTCGTATTCCCAGCCCGGCGAGTACGACTCGATTTTTCCCTCGTTGCGCTCTGCACCGGCAGGTGTGACGTGACCGTAGCAGCCGGGCCAGTCGGGGCAGCCGAGTCCCGCATCGGTCAAACGGACCCACGCGCCGAGCACCACCACCACGAGGCAGAGCAGCATGCCGATGAGCGCGAGGCGGCGCAGCGCCACTGCTCCGGAAGGAATCGTCGACTGTGACATGGGGAATCAGCCTATGTGTGAGAGCTTGAGCAGCTTTTCGAGATCTTGCAGCAAGCCCTTGGGGTTTTGCGTGACGTCGAAGCGCATCATGAGATTGCCGAGCGGGTCAACAACGAAAATGAATTCTTTGGCCGGGGTGGTTTGCGGAAATTCTGCGAGCCAGGCCTTCACCGAATCGTCAGCGGGGGTGATGGTGGCTAGCCCCGGGTGCTCCTTGGCGAGAAAGTTGCGATCACAGCAATTATCGGCGGCGACGAACACGCGCTGCACGCGATCCATGTCTTCGGCGAGCAGCAACCTCGTTTGACGCATGGTCCACAGCGCCTTGCGGCAGGCTTCGTCGCAACGGCCATCGCCGATGTAGACCAGCGTCCACTTGCCGCGCAGCAAGTCGGTCGCAGCTGCACGGCCGTCGGTCAATGAAAATGCAGCGGTGGGCAGCGGCCTTGCTGGTGTGATGAGTTCGCCGTGGTTGGTACTGCCCGCAGGTCGCCACCCGCCCGCGTAGTACAACCAGAAGGCGCCCAGCAGCGGAATGAAAAAGAGCGCCGCGAGACCGATCAGAGCGCCTCGTCCCTGTGTCTGCGTGGGCTTGTCGTTGGCAGACGTCGTCATGCGTCACTCCGCTTCTTCAAGTTCATCACCACGTAAAGCACCAGCAGCAGAATCGCGAAACTCCACCACTGGATCGCATAGGACCAGTTTTGCTCCGGGCCTTTGACGAAGGGCTTCCAGCCCCGCTGGAAACCCGCGGCAGCCTGTTCGTCGAGCAGCAGGACTCGCGATTCGAGGCGCCTCGAGTCGACCGACAGCGCCTGCGCAAGTTCCGCCATCCGCGGATACGCCGTCACCCGCGGCCAAGTGCCCGCGGTCGAGGGCGCCGCGCGACCACCGGCCAAACCCGCCTGGGGTAGTTCGTCCAGCAGACCACGAATCGTGACTCGGGCGGCTGCGAGATGCACATCCGGCAGTTGATCCCGATAGCCGCCGAAGGGCACCCAACCCCGATTCACCAGCAACCAGCGACCATCGGCAAGCCGCAACGGTGTCAGCACCTCGTACCCTGCGCGACCGTCGCGCGTGCGATTGTCGAGCAAAAATTGTCGCGAACCATCCCATTCACCGGCGACTTCGACCTTGGAAAATCGCGGCAACTCGATCGTGCGTCGCAGGCCGAGCTCGCTCACGAGCGTCGCATTGCGCGCAAAGTCATCGGCAAGTCGCTGCTTGAACTCGGCGCGACCCCACTGCCAGCGGCCGAGGCCGATGAAAAGCACGAGCAGCACCACGGTGCCGCCGGTCATCAGCCACGACGCGCAAAAAACCCTGCGGCCTAAGGTGATTCGAAGCGGCACGGCTCTATACTAACGGCTGTGGAAATCTTCAGAATCATTGTTGGCCTGGTGATGCTCGGCATCGTGTTCAGCCTCGGGTCAGCCCTGTTCCATCTCATGACGGACAAGGGTGACTCGAAGAAAATGGTCCGTGCGCTGACGTTGCGCGTCGCGCTTTCCGTGGGCCTCTTTCTCGCGCTGATGGCGGCCTGGGCCGCCGGCCTCATTCAGCCGCTCGGCGCAGGTCGCTGAAACAGCGACCGCTCGAAAAGTCTCAGACCCAAAAGTCTCAGACCCAGTAGACGAAGACGAAGAGTCCGAGCCACACCACGTCGACGAAGTGCCAGTACCAGGCCACCGCTTCGAAACCGAAGTGGCGCTGCGGCGTGAAATGGCCCTTCATGGTGCGGAACCAGATGACGAGCAGCATGATCGCTCCGAGCGTCACGTGCAGTCCGTGGAAGCCGGTCAACATGAAGAATGTCGAACCGTAGATTCCGGTCGAGAGCGTGAGACCGAGTTCGGTGTAGGCGTGGATGTATTCCTCGGCCTGCAGACCGACGAACAGGAAGCCGAGCAGGAAAGTCGCCGCAAGGAAAATGTTGAGGATGCGGCGGTTGCCTTCCTTGAGCGCATGATGCGCGATGGTGATGGTCACGCCGGAGAGCAGCAGTATGGCGGTGTTGATCGCCGGCAAGCCGAAGGCCGGAATCACTTCGAAGCTGCCATCTTCGCGCGGGCCGAGCGCCGCCGGCCCGTTGGTAGGCCAGGTCGCGCTGTAGTCCGGGAACAGCAACAATTTGTTGAAGATCTTCACGCCCTCGCCACCGCTCCAGGGCACCGACAGTTGCCGGGCGTAAAAGAGCGCACCAAAGAAAGCGGCAAAGAACATCACTTCCGAGAAGATGAACCACATCATCCCCATGCGGAACGACTTGTCGACCTGCATGTTGTACATGCCGCGCTGATGTTCACCGATGACCACCGCGAACCAGCCGACGAACAAACCGACCAGCATCAGCACGCCGATCGAGAAGACCCAGGGCCCGTACCATTCGTTGAGCCAGCCGCAGAGGCCGATCATGAACACGAACAGGGTGGCCGAGCCGTAGATCGGCCACGGGCTCGAGTGCGGCACGTAGTATTTGTCGGCGGCGTGTTCGGAGGCGTGGGCATTGGCCATGGTCTTAGTCCTTCAGCGCGGCGACCCGCGTCGAGTTGTCGTAGAAAACGTAGGAGAGCGTGAGTCGATCGAGGCTCTTCGGCAGGTTCGGATCGACCACGAAACGCACCGGCATGACGCGCTGTTCACCCTTCGCGAACTTTTGCGGCACGAAGCAGAAACACTCAGTCTTGCGGAAATAGCCCGTCGCTTTGCTCGGGGCGATGTTTGGCACGGCCTGCGCCACGGTGTCGCGACCGGTCAAGTTGTGCGCGAAGTAGTCGACTTCGTACAGCCGACCCGGATGCACCTTCATTTCGGTGACCACCGGGCGAAACTCCCAGTTGCCTACCGACGGCAGATCGGCCACGAATTCGACGGTCACCAGACGCGAGTCATCGTGTTCGACGGCCTGCACGGTCGAAGCCCGCAGCAAATCTTTGGGGTTGCCGACGCCCGTGATGTCGCAAAGCACGTCGTAGAGCGGCACCAGAGCGAAGCCGAACGCGAACGCGCCTGCTGCGAAACCGAGCAGTCGCAGCGTCAGACGTCGATTGCTGTCCGCGCGATCGTTCACTGCCTCAACCCGAGCACAGACATCAGGATGAATGCCGCGTAGAAGCCGAAAGCCACGAGACCGAGCACGATTGCAGAGCGCTTGACGCGTCGTGCGCGATCGGCATCGTCGGCGTTCGGGTCCATGAGCGCGGCTTCCGTTATCCGATGCTCAGTGCATCGAACCCTTGGCGATCACGCCCTGCGAGGGCGGCGTGTCCCAGCTGTGGTACGGCGCCGGCGTCGGCAGTTCCCACTCGAGACCGTGCGCACCCTCCCAAGGGCGGTCGGCCGCCTTTTCACCCGAGCGCACCGCACTCCAGATGACGTACACGAACAGCAGTTGCGAGAAGCCAAACAGGAATGCGCCGATCGACGACACCATGTTCCAGTCGGCGAATTGCGTGGAGTAGTCGGGAATACGGCGCGGCATGCCGGCGAGACCGAGGAAGTGCTGCGGGAAGAACAGCACGTTCACGCCGATGGTCGACAACCAGAAGTGGAGCTTGCCCACTTTTTCGTTGTACATGCGGCCGGTCCATTTCGGCAGCCAGTAGTACACGCCCGCCATGATGGCGAACACGGCACCGGGCACGAGCACGTAATGGAAGTGCGCCACGACGAAGTAGCTGTCGTGGTACTGGAAGTCGGCCGGCACGATCGCGAGCATCAAGCCCGAGAAACCGCCGATGGTGAACAGGAACAGGAAGGCGATCGCAAACAGCATCGGTGTTTCGAAGCTGATCGAACCTTTCCACATCGTGGCGCACCAGTTGAAGACTTTGACGCCGGTCGGCACGGCGATCAGCATCGTCGACAACATGAAGAACAACTGCCCCGCCAGCGGCATGCCCACGGTGAACATGTGGTGCGCCCAGACGATGAACGACAGGAAGGCGATGGAGGCCGAGGCGTAGACCATCGACTCGTAGCCGAACAGCGGTTTGCGCGAGAAGGTCGGAATGATCTCGGACACCACGCCGAAGGCCGGCAGGATGAGGATGTACACCTCGGGGTGACCGAAGAACCAGAAGATGTGTTGGAACATCACCGGGTCACCACCGCCCGATGCGGTGAAGAAAGCCGTACCAAAGAAATGGTCGGTGAGCAGCATGGTCACGGCGCCCGCGAGCACCGGCATCACCGCGATCAGCAGGTAGGCCGTGATCAGCCAGGTCCAGCAGAAGAGCGGCATGTTGAGCAGACCCATGCCCGGGGCGCGCATGTTGAGGATGGTCACGACCACGTTGATGGCGCCGAGGATCGACGAAATACCCATCAAGTGAATCGCGAAGATGGTGAGCGGAAAGCTGTCACCGGCCTGCAGTGAGAGCGGTGGATAGAGCGTCCAGCCGCCGGCGGGCGAACCGCCCGGGACGAACAAGGTCAGCAGCAGCAGCGTGAATGCGAACGGCAGCAACCAGAAGCTGAAATTGTTGAGGCGGGGCAGCGCCATGTCGGGCGCGCCGACCTGCATCGGCACCATCCAGTTGGCTAAGCCAGTCCACGCGGGCATCACGGCGCCGAAGATCATCAGCAGCGCGTGCATGGTGGTCATCGAATTGAAGAAACCCGGATCGACGAACTGCAAACCCGGCTGGAAGAGTTCTGCGCGGATGACGAGGGCCATGCTGCCGCCGAGGAAGAACATCACGCAGGCGAACACCAGGTACATCGTGCCGATGTCCTTGTGATTGGTGGCGTAGAGCCAGCGCTTGAGACCGTGCGGCTTATGGTCGTGATCGTCGTGCGCGTGCTCGTGGGTTGCGGTGTTGGCCATG
>RGYP01000093.1 GCA_010031985.1 Gammaproteobacteria bacterium | reverse complement strand
CGCCTCGCCGGCGAGGCGGCGGCCCGGCTCGCGCGCGGCTGATGCCGCGCGCGGCCGGAACCGGTCCGATCAATCCATCTTGTAGTTGATGGTGAACATGTACTCGCGGGGACGCAGCGGAATGAATCCGCCGAGGAAGCCGCGCGAGCCGGTGGTGATCACGTATTCGTCGGTGAAGTTCTTCACCGAGACGCGTGCCGACCAGTTGTCGTTGAAGGCGTGGTTCACGAACGCATTACCGGTGCTGTAACCCTTGACCTTGAAGTCATTGGTGGCAGCGGTGACGTAATCGTCGGTGGTGAACCAGTCCGCGCCAACGGTGGTGCGACCGTAGCTGTTGTCGACGCCGTAGTCGAAGCCGACCGTGAACGAGAAGTTCGGCGTCTGCGGCACGACCGGGTTCACGCCGAAATTCTTCAGCGAGTTCGCCGGTGAGCTCGTCGGGTTGAGCGTGTCGTACTTGCCGTCCATCGCGAAGGTACCGCTCAGGAACATGGTCAGACCCTCAGCAGGCACCGCGGTGATTTCGGCTTCGAGACCCTGGATGGTCGCCTTACCCGAGTTTTGCACCGGGAACGCCACCGTACCGTCGCTATTGGTGACCGTTGCGTTGAGCGCGAGGTCTTCGGCCTTGGCGAGGAAGTAGTTGGCGTTGATGCGCAGGCGGTTGCCGAGCATGTCGGTTTTGACGCCGAACTCATAGGTCCAGTTCTTCTCGGGGAAGTATGGAGCCTTCGCATCGTTCGGGTTGAAGATCGCGATGCCGTTGTAACCACCCGACTTGAAGCCGCTCGCTGCCGAGAAATAGAGCAGCATGCTGTCGACGTTGCCGCTGGCGGGCAGCGTGTAGTCGAGACCGATGCGCGGCGTGACTTCGGAGTAGGTGTTCTTCAGGTTGATGAGCGCCGGCGGAGCGCCGAGCAAACTCTTCCAATCGAGCTTGAAGGTCTTCTTGTCTTCGGTGTAGCGGATACCGGCCGTGACCTTGAGGGCCTCGCTGACCTTGTAGTCGGCCTGCGCGAACAGCGAGGTCGACTTGGTGTTGGCATTGATGGTGCTGAAGGAGATCGGCAACGCGGCGCTGCCCGGTGCACCGAAGTAGGAGTTCCAGTTGAAGTACTGCGCGCCGTCTTCGTCAAAGAAATAGGCACCGACCAGGTAGTTCAGGCTGTCGGTCGATCCGAGCAGCTGGATTTCTTCGCTCCATTGTTCGGCGTCGGCCTTGTTGGCAGCCATGACGTTGCCGTTGCCGCTGAAGTCGTTGGTGAAGTAGTCGTCGGTCTTCACGTAGCCCGTGATTGAGCGCAGCGTCGCACCGCCGATGTCGTAGCCGATGTTCAGTGCAGCGATGGTTTGCTTGGTCGAGCCCTCGGGGTAGTTCTTGAGGCCATTCGCCCGCGCCACGTTCGGCGTGTTGAGCGTGTACGGCCCGAACTGCGGCACGAGATCGTCGGAGGTGAACTGCTTGTTCGAGGCCACGGCAGGCGTCGAGGCCGGAATCAGCTGACCGCCGTCGTTGTTCGAATTGGCGTAGGACAGCGAGCCCGTGATTTCGAGATCGCCGCTCGTGTAGCGCAGCTTGCCGCGCGCCGCCCAGTTGGTCTCTTCGCCGACTTTGCTGGCCTTGGAGGGGTTGCGGTTGAAGAACTGCGCGCCTTTGTTGCTGTACAGCGCCGAGAACGAGCCACCGAGATTATCGGCGAGTTTGCCGCCGGTGCTCAGGCTGATGCGCTGCTGATCGAAGTTGCCCGCGCCGACGCTGAAATTGCGCCAGCTGTCTTCGCCCGGCGAACGCGAGACGAACTTGATGGCGCCCGCCAAAGTATTACGGCCATAGAGCGTGCCCTGCGGGCCGCGCAACACTTCGACGCGCTCGATGTCGGCGAGCGTGATGTTGTTGCCGTTGAGTCGT
Source organism: Gammaproteobacteria bacterium (assembly GCA_010031985.1). Lineage (GTDB taxonomy): Bacteria > Pseudomonadota > Gammaproteobacteria > Steroidobacterales > Steroidobacteraceae > UBA964. The sequence continues at coordinate 5,157 of RGYP01000093.1, read as the reverse complement.
GCGATGTAGACGTCGTCGACATAAATGCCGAACGGCGACTCGGCGACCACCAACGAGGCGTCCTGCTGCAGCGAACCGCGCAGCGAGGGCGAGAGGTTGGTGGGCGTCGTGATGTTGTTGAACATCTTGAGGCTCGGAGCGAAGCGGGCGAGATCGCGGGCTTCGGTGACCTGCTTGTTGGTCAGCGCCTCGGCGGTGATGGCTGTGACCGGCACCGGCACCGACTGCAGCGAGGCTTCGCGGCGTTCGGCGGTGACGACGATTTCTTCGAGCACGCCCGACGAGTTGTCGTTCTGGGCGTAGGCTCCGGCCGGCAGCACGGCAAGCCCGATGGCAAAAGGCAACAAACGATGGTTAGACATGCGTGGTCCCTGTAAGTTGATGATCCCTGTTCGGTATCCGCCGCCGCACCCGCGGGGCGCAGCGGCCGCCTAATCTAGCAGACGGCATCCCTTGCAGCCGAGGGGGTTGGCTCTTCGGAGCGCTGTTGTTGCGCGGCGGCAACGAAACGCCATCTGGCGGACGGTTCAACGGAGTTTCACGACGACCTTGCCGGCGTTTTTGCCGGCCAGCAAATGCTCGACGGCGTCGGCAATCTGATGGATTCCGCGGAACGGGGTCGGGTCGACCAGCGCACGCAGCCGACCCCGGTAATACAGGTCGAGGATTCGCTCTGCCGCTTCGGCGAAGTGCTCGGGGAAGGCCTGATTCTGGAAGCCACGGATCGATGCGGACTTCCAGTACAGCTTCCGGTAGGCGCGAGGCTGCGGTACGAACTCGATCTCCTGGTCGAAATCGGAGGTATGACCGCTCACCACCACCCGACCCCGAAAGGCCACGTGCTCGACGAAGGCATCAAAGATTTCGCCACCCACCGAGTCGTAGGCCACGTCGATACCGGTCGGATATTCCCGAGCGAGGACTTCGTGCAAATCTTCGCGACGGTAATTGACGGGACGATCGACGCCGAGTTCGCGCAGCAAGGCCAGCTTGTCGTCGCTACCGGTGATACCGATGACATGACAGCCGCGCAGCTTGGCGAGTTGAACCACGAAATGGCCGAGACCGCCGGCGGCTGCCGACACGGCGACTGTGTCGCCGGCTTTCACTTCACCAATGCGTTCGAGCCCGACCATCGCCGAGACTCCACTCGGGATCAGCGCGAGGATTTCCGGCGTGGCGTCGCGGACCTTTATCGGTCGGCTGGCCTCAATGATTTGATACTCACGATAACCGGAGCCTAGCCGGGTTGCCGCGACGCAATCGCCTGCGCGCCACCCCTTGACCCCGGCGCCCATCGCAACGATCTTGCCCACCGCTTCGACACCCATGTCGAACGGGGGTCGTACATCCACGTAACGAATGGTGTTGCGACAAAGATTTTTGTCAAAGATTGCATTGCAACCTGCGTATTCGTTGCGGATCAGCACTTCGCCCGGACCCGGATCGCGCCACGGCTCTTCGACCACCGAGGTCGAACTGCGGAAGTCGCCAGTGACTTGGTGGATCACCAGCTTGCGATAGCGTGTGGGCGCTGCGATCTCGGACATACGACGGTGTTGTCGACAGTGGTTGTGGCGGGTTGTGATACGGTTCGGCAGCTTATCGCAAGGAGAATGCTCGCGTGCCAACGATCCTCATCACCGGAACCTCACGCGGACTCGGGCTCGAGTTCGTACGTCAATACGCCGCGTCGGGCTGGACCGTACTCGCCTGCGCGCGCCAGCCTTCGGGCTCTACCGAGCTCATGACGGTCGCTGCGGCAAATCCGCAGCGCGTACGGTTGCTGGCCCTCGACGTCGAAGACCATGCCGCCATCGAGCGAACGGCGCACGAACTCGAAGGCACACCGATCGACGTGCTGCTCAATTCCGCAGGCATCATGGGCAACGGAAGTTTCGCCACCGAAGGGATCGCCTTTGGCCGCTTCGGGCAATCCGACTTCGCAGACTGGGAACGCGTATTCAGGGTGAATGTCATCGCACCCATGAAGATGGCCGAGGCCTTCGTGGGGCACGTGGCGAGCTCCGACCAAAAGAAAATCGTCACACTGACGAGTATGCTCGGCTCGGTGGCACTCAATCGCGTCGGCGGACTCTATGCCTATCGTGCGAGCAAGGCTGCCGTGAATGCGATGATGAAATCGATGGCGATCGATCTCGCCAAAAGTCACGGCATCGCCGCAACGGCCATTCATCCAGGCTGGGTGCGCACGGACCTCGGCGGTCCCCGTGCCGACATCGACGCGCCGCAAAGCGTGACCGGCATGCGCGCGGTGATCGCCGCGCTCGATCTCAGTCGCGCCGGACGATACTGGGTCTACGACGGCAGCGAGATGCCCTGGTAGGGCACACCGAGCTGAGCGCGGTTAGAAGAACATCCGCGCCATGGTTTTACGACTCGGATCGTAGGCATTGTAGGTTTTGCCGATCGTCGACGGATCGCCGAGGGCCTGCACCGTCAGCGCTGCCAGATCGGCTCGGCCGATGTAGCTGAACGCCTGCGGATCATCGGCCAGGATCGCCGTGCCGGTCGCCGGCACGTCACCGAGGCCACCGGGGCGGATGATGGTGTAATCGAGTCCGCTGCTGCGCAGGTGTTGCTCGGCCTGATCTTTGAGTGCAATCACGTCCTTCAGAAAACGACGTGACATCCGTGGCGCGGCTTCGTAGGAATTACCGGTGCCGATCACGGTGATGAACACGAAGCGTTTGACGCCTGCGGCCTTGGCGGCGTCGATCACGTTGCGGTTGCCGACGTAATCGGGGCGCTTCGCTTGCTCGCCACGCGTCGTACCGAGCGTGGAGATAACGGCCGCGTAGCTTCCCGAGGCGAGCGCCGCGTTGACCGTTACCGGATCGAGGGCGTCGGCAATGACGGTGTTCACCCCCAATTTCGCGAGCTCCGTGGTATTGGAGGTCGCCCGCACGGCGACCGTGACCGATTCACCGCGCTCGCGCAGTTGCCGCGCGATCTCGAGCCCCGTGCCTCGAGTGCCGCCAAAGATAAGGACTGGCCCGCCTGGCGAAGCAAAGGCCGACGCGGGCCGTACGTTGATCGGATCGTGCGAAGAGCCGCTCCACCAAAACAAATAGGTGGCCACCACGATGACCAGTGCCAGCACCAGGCCGCCTAAGAACTTGAGTAATCCGAGCAGGAACTTGAGCATGTTCAGAACTCCAAGAATAAATTTTGCTGAGTCAGTGGGCGCCAGGCGGCGCGTATTTTTCCACCCACTCTCTGACCGTCTTGTACCAGAACAGCGAGTTCTGGGGCTTGAGTACCCAGTGGTTCTCGTCAGGGTAGTAGACCAGCCGCGACGGCACGCCGCGCTTCTGCAAGGTGTTGAAAAGCTCGACCCCGTGATTCACTGGCACACGCATGTCGAGCTGGCCGTGTATGACCAGTGTCGGTGTGACGAAATTGCCCGCCGAGGTATGCGGCGAATAGCGCGCGAACTCTTCGGGCCGTTCCCAGAACTCGAAGAATCGGTCGCGCTCCGCGCCGTAGTCGGCACCGATCTGCGTGAAATTGTTGTAAACCGCAGCGTGGGCGATCAGCGCCTTGAAAGGATGTGCGCGACCGAGCAGCGTACTGGCGAGGAAGCCGCCGTAACTGCCCCCGCCGGCGACCATTCGATCGGCATCCGCCCACGGCTGGCCAGCGAGCCACTCGGCGGCCTTGATGGTGTCTTCATAGGGTTTGCTGATGCGATCAGGGTTGATGGAGTCGGCGAAGCTTTGACCGAATCCACTCGAACCGTGGAAGTTGTGCCAAGTGACCACGTAACCCCAGCTTGCGAACACCTGCGCGTTCCAGCGCCACTGCACGGCATCCTGAATGCCGTTGTGAGGTCCGCCGTGCAACAGCATGAACACGGGATATTTCTTTGACGAATCAAAATCTGGAGGATAGACCACCCACATCTGGATGGGTGCGCCCGTCGCCCCCGAGTACGTCACGCTCTCGACGCGCCCCTGTGCGGTAGCGGACAGTGTCGAATCGTTGAAGTTCGACAGTTTGGTTGCCGTGCCGTTTGCAAGGTCGAGTCGTACCAGTGTCGGCGGTTCGGTAAAACTTTGACGCAGCGCGACGGCCACGGGCTTCGGGCCGCTCGTCTTGGCGAGCGCGAGGCTCGCGAAGCTGCTGCTGCCGGTGATGGCCGCGGGGCTGCCTGGTTTGGCGACGTCGAAGCGATAGATGCGATTCGTCGCTGCATCGTCGATCGCACTGTAAATCGCCTTGGAATCCGCTCTCCAGAGCAGATCGCCCGCCGATCGATCGAATTGGCCGCTCAGATCTCGCCGCGAGTCGTCGGCACGATCGATCAATAGCAGTCGGGCACGATCGGCGTAAAAGCCGGGAATGGCCTGCGCCGTGTAGGCAAGCCACTTGCCGTCGGGACTGTACGCCGGGCTGCCGTCATCGGCGCGATTCGTCTCGGTGAGATTGCGCGGCGGTTTGCAGCCGCAGGTGGCCACGCGAATGAGATCGAGATTGGGTTCGACACCGCTCGCGTCGGTATCGGCGACGAAAACCGCTTCCGATCCATCGGGGGAGATGTCGTAGGACGAATCCGAGTATTCGGACTTCGGCAAATGAAAACCCGACTGTCGCGTGATCGCGATCAACTCGCCGCCGGCGCGGGGGATCGAGAACAGATGCGGTTCGCGGTCTTCGAGGAATCGGTCCCAATAGGCGATCGGCGCTCTATCCCATACTTTGGCGCTCATTTTGCTCTCGGCGCGCTCCTTCATGCGTGCTGCCTGGTCTTCCCACTTCACGAGGTCGGTCCAGATTGCCGTGGCGAAGGCGATCCGACTGCCGTCGGCGAACCACTTCGGTGCGCTGACGCCCGTCGGCACGTCGGTCAGGCGTCGCGCTTCGCCGCCGTCGACGGCGATCGAATAGAGCTGCGCCTCCTTGTCGTCGCCGCGCTTCGAGATGAACGCGATCAGCGAGCCGTCGGGACTGAAGCGTGGCGAGGAGTCTGCCGCCTTGTCGCTGGTCAGTTGACGCGACGCTTTTCCATCGGTGGCGAACAGCCAGAGGTCGGTCGAGCTGCGATTTTCTTTGACGTCGAAGCGCGTGACGGTGACCACTGCGAGTTTGCCGTCTGGAGAAATGTCGGCATCGCCAAGCCGTACGAGCGACCAC
>RGYP01000092.1 GCA_010031985.1 Gammaproteobacteria bacterium | reverse complement strand
CCAGCGTTCAATCTGAGCCAGGATCAAACTCTTCACTTGAAGATTTTGAGCTTCAAACAAAAAGAGTAATCAAATTAGGCCCATTGCTGGACAAAAATTCAGTTACTCGGTCTTTTGCACCCAATGGATACATCGACGCGAGTCCCCACACAAATTACCTGCCGAATTTTTAAAAAGCGCTCGTGCCGCAGGGACAACGAGGGGGCGGGAAGTATAGCCACGTGGCTTTTCCCGTCAACCTGAATTTCGAGCTTGGGGCGCTGCCGATGATTGCCGGGAGCGCACGTGAGCTGAGGGCGCGCATTATAGGCGGGGAAGGCGCCCTGTCAACGGACTGAAACAAGTTTTTTAGCAAGTCCTCAAGCTATTGAATTAGCTCACTTTTTCGATCTTGACGCGGGCGAAACGACGGGCCCCGATCTGCAGGATGTGCTCGGACCCCACCGGCAGCCGATGCCCGCGATCCTGCACCTTCTCGCCGTCGATCCGCACGGCCCCTTCGGCGAGCTTGCGGACCGCCTCCGAGTTGCTGGCGGCAAGCCCGGTCGCCTTGAGGACTGCCACCAGACCCTCGCCGGTGGCGTCAGCCGCCGCCAGGATCTGCAGCGGCAGATCCGTGGGCAAAGATTTCTGGGAGAAGCGGGCAATGAATTCGGCCTGGGCCTGCTCGGCGGCGGCGGCCCCGTGGAACCTGCCGACCAACTCGCGCGCGAGTTCGAATTTGACGTCGCGCGGATTGCGCCCGTCGGCGATCGCAGCACGCAAGGCGGCGACGTCGCCGAGAGGACGGAACGACAGCAGCTCGAAATAACGCCACATCAGATCGTCGCTGATCGACATGAGCTTGCCGAACTGGGCGCCGGGCGCCTCGGTGATACCGACGTAATTGCCGAGTGATTTGGACATTTTGTTGACGCCGTCGAGACCCTCGAGCAAAGGCATCGTGAGCACGCACTGCGGCTCCTGGCCGTAGGCTTCCTGCAACTGACGACCGACCAACAAATTGAATTTTTGATCGGTACCACCGAGCTCGACGTCGGCCTTGAGCGCGACCGAGTCGTAGCCCTGGGCGAGCGGATAAAAGAATTCGTGTACCGAGATGGGCTGGCCGGACTTGTAGCGCTTGGCGAAGTCGTCGCGCTCGAGCATGCGGGCAACCGTGTATTGGGCTGCCACTTCGACGAACTTGGGCAGCGGCATGTTGCTCAGCCACTTCGAATTGAATTCGATGAGCGTCCTCGAGGGATCGAGGATTTTGAAGATCTGCTCCTGATAAGTGCGCGCGTTGTTCTGAACGTCTTCGGGCGTGAGGCGCGGTCGCGTGGCATTGCGCCCCGTCGGGTCGCCGATGAGTCCCGTGAAGTCGCCGATGAGAAAAATGACCTCGTGTCCGAACTGCTGGAACTGGCGCATTTTGTTGATGAGCACAGTGTGTCCGAGGTGCAAATCGGGTGCCGTCGGATCGAAACCCGCCTTGATCCGCAGCGGTTTGCCGCGCGCCATTTTCTTCTGCAACTCGGCTTCGATCAGCAGCTCGGCGCTGCCGCGGCGAATTTCTTCGAGTTGTTGCTGAATGCTCACCATGTTGCTGCGATACCTCTGTCGACGACCCGAGAGCCGATGATGGGTTGACCCTGCCTTCGGCGGCGGGTACTTTTCGCGGCTCCCGTGGCGGCGAAGTGTAGTCCATGACGCTGGAAATCGGCTCGAAAAACGGCGTCATGTCGCTGCTCAAGGCCCGGTGGCTGCAGTGCACCGTGGTGGCGGTGCTCGCCCTGACGTGGTGGCGTGGCGAGGGGTGGCTCAGCGATCTGCGCCGACTCGACGAGGGCGCAATCGGCGAACGCATCAGCGCAGAAGCCGAAGCCGCCAAGCAAGCGGTGCTGTTGCCGCTCACCATCGATGTGATCGTCGGCGCCAACGACACGCTGGAAGTGATCTTCCGAAAACTCGAGCTTTCGGTGACCGACCTCGCCTCGCTGCGCGCCCTGCCCGACCTGCGGCGCAGTCTCGATCGGCTCTATCCGGGGGAGCTGTTGAAGTTTGGCGTCCGCGACAGCGAGCTCGTGAGTCTCGAGCGCCAGCTGAGTCCCAGCGAAACGCTGCAGGTCACGCGCGAGGCCGACGGTTTCGAGAGCGAGGTGATCGTCAACCCGCTCGAGCGCACGCTGCGCGTGGGCGAGGCAACCATCCGCAATTCGCTTTTTCAGGCTGCGGGCGAGGCGGGACTCAGCGACTCGCTGGCCCTGCGCATCGCCGACATTTTTCGTTGGGATATCGACTTCGTGCTCGACATCCAGCCCGGTGATCGTTTCCGCGTCATCTATGAAGAACTGAGTCAGGACGGAACTCCGCTCGGCGAGGGTGATGTACTCGCGGTGGAGTTCGTCAATCAAGGCACCGTGTACCGCGCGATCCGCTTCGAGCACGGGGAGATCGCGGGCGACGCGTCGCTGCAAGACGATGGGGATTTCGGGTACTACACGCCCGATGGCAAAAGTCTGCGCAAGGCATTCCTGCGAGCACCGCTCGAGTTCACGCGCGTCAGTTCGCGATTCAACATGTTTCGGCGCCATCCGGTACTCAACCGAATTCGCGCGCACCGGGGGGTCGATTACGCGGCGCCGATCGGCACGCCGGTGAAGGCGGCGGGCGAAGGTCGGGTGCGATTCATCGGCAACAAGGGCGGCTACGGCAAGGTCATAGAAATCCAGCATGCCAACGAAGTCCGTACGGTCTACGGTCATCTGTCACGCTTCGCGCGTGGCTTGCGACAGGGCGAGCGCGTGAGACAGGGCGAGATCATCGGGTTCGTCGGCATGACGGGTCTCGCGACGGGGCCACACCTGCACTACGAATACCTGCTGCGCGGCATCCACAAAGATCCGCAAAAAGTGGCGCTGCCCAATGATCGACCAATTTCGGCGAGCCGCCTGGGCGATTTCAAGGCCCACGCTGCACCACTTTTGACGAGCCTCGAAAACGGGCAGATCAGCCCCGCGCTGCTGGCCAGGGTGGCGCCCCCGACCAGCACCGGCACGGCCGGACGCTGAGCTTGTAACAATTCGGAGGTCGGGTCGTGGTGTACTAGGCACCATGGATGCGCCCCCGGCAAAGGTGGCCGAGCCCCCGCCGCCACTCATCAATCGCGAACTCTCGCTGCTGGAATTCAATCAGCGGGTACTCGCGCAGGCCCTCGATCCGCAAGTCCCGCTGCTCGAGCGGCTGCGATTTCTTTGTATCTCCTCCAACAATCTCGACGAATTCTTCGAGATCCGGGTGGCTGGTATCAAGCAACTGCAGGAAAGCTCGCCCGCCGCCCTGAGTGCGGACGGGCTGACCCCTGCAGGGCAACTCGCCGCGATTCACCATCGCGCCACCCGACTGGTCGCCGACCAGTATTCCTGCCTCGGGGAGGTATTGCTGCCGGCGCTGCGCAAGGCAGGCATCGTGCTCGTACCGCGTGGCAAATGGCCGAAGGCCACCCGCGACTGGCTTGCTGATTATTTTGAGAAGGAAATCGAGCCGGTGCTGTCGCCGCTTGCGCTCGATCCGTCGCGCCCCTTTCCGCGCATTCAGAACAAGAGCCTGAACTTCGTGGTCCGTTTGCACGGCGAGGACGCCTTTGGCCGCGAAGCCACGCTCGCGATCGTGCAGGCGCCGCGCTCGCTGCCGCGCGTCGTGCCGTTACCTGCGGACGGCAGCGGCCATCAGCGCTTCGTGCTGCTCTCGACCATCATCGAAGAATTCGTGCCGCGTCTGTTCGAGGGCATGGAGATCATCGCGTGTCATCAGTTTCGCGTGACTCGCAACAGTGATTTGTTCATCGACGAAGAGGAGGCAGACGACCTGCGTCGGGCGCTGGAGGGCGAGCTCGTCCATCGTCGTTACGGGTCGGCAGTACGGCTCGAAACCGCGACGGATTGTCCGAAAGACCTGGTCGATTTTCTCGCCAAGCAGTTCGGCATCGGACCACTCGACATCTACGCCGTGCCCTCGCCGGTGAATCTGCACCGCTTGTCGGCACTCTACGATCTCGTCAAACGCGGCGAACTCAAATATCCGGTGTTCCGGCCGAGTCTACCGCGCCGTCTCAACGAAGGGCAGGACATGTTCGCGGCGATCCGCCAGAGCGATCTGTTGCTGCACCATCCCTTTCAGTCGTTCGCACCCGTAGTCGATCTGCTGCGACAAGCCGCAACCGACCCCAAAGTATTGGCGATCAAGCAGACGCTGTATCGTACCGGCGCCGATTCGGCGATCGTCGATGCACTCGTGAAAGCGGCACAGGCGGGCAAGGACGTAACCGTGGTGATCGAGTTGCGCGCCCGCTTCGACGAAGAAGCCAACATCGAGCTGTCGGATCGACTGCAAGGCGCAGGCGCGCACGTCATGTACGGCGTCGTCGGTTACAAGACACACGCCAAGCTAGCGATGGTGGTGCGCCGCGAACGCAGCGGCATTCGTCGTTACTGCCATCTTGGCACCGGCAACTATCACTCGAAGACGGCGCGCACCTATACCGACTACGGTCTCTTCACCTGCGACCCGGAGATCGGCCAGGACGTACACGAAGTCTTCCTGCAATTGACCAGCCTGAAACGCTCGCCGCGCCTGTCGTGTCTGCTGCAATCACCCTTCGAGATGCACCGCGCGCTGCTCGCCAAACTCGAACGCGAGATCGTGCACTCGGCGAGCGGAAAACCCGCTCGGGTGATATTGAAGATGAATTCTTTGGTCGAACCGGAATCCATCGCTGCGCTCTGTCGTGCTTCGCAAGCCGGCGTGCGCGTCGATCTGATCGTTCGCGGCATCTGTGCACTGCGACCCGGGGTACCGGGCCAGTCGGAAAACATCAGAGTTCGCTCGATCGTCGGCCGATTTCTCGAACACTCGCGCGTATTCTGGTTTGCCAACGGTGGTCAAGCGGAGATTTTCTGCAGCAGCGCCGACTGGATGGAGCGAAACTTTTTCCGTCGAGTGGAGATCGCATTTCCGATTCGCCGCGAGAAATACAAGCGACGGATCCTCGAGGACCTCGAGATCTACCTCAAGGACGACATGCAGGCTTGGGAGCTCGATTCTGCCGGGCACTACCTGCGCCGCGCATCCGGCAAAGACGGCGGTGTGTGCGCCCAAACCAGCCTGCTCGCCAGTTATACGGCGGGCAGGCCCCTGGAAGAATAAATTCGCAGGCGAAAATCGGCCGCTTTGAGCAGGTCTATTTCCTGACTCAGATCGGCCACCGTCAGCGGGTGATCACGCAACCATCGCACCGGAAAACGCACCTCGAGCACGTTGCGGGCGCGCGGAATCAGCGTGAGTTCCGGCAGCGGAGCGCGCCCGCGGCCGCGGTGCAGCAGCACTGCGATGCGCAGCAGCACGATCATCTGCAGAATACGGCGATCCCAGGGCGGCAGGAGTTTGTCGAATCCCTCGAGCGCGAGTTTGCGTCGATGCCCACCCACGAGTCGCGCCAGCAAACGCTGCTCCTCGCGGGGGAATCCGGGCATGTCGGCGTTCTCGAGCAGGTAGGCGCCGTGCTGGTGGTAGCGCGAGTGCGACACGTCGAGACCGATCTCGTGCAGGCGAGCCGCCCACGCGAGTAGTTGCTCGGCGAGCGGATCATCGAGCTGCCAAGCTTCCGACACCTGCGCAAGAAATCCGCCGACGGTGGTTTCGACTCGCGCCGCCTGCTCACTCTCGACGTGGTACCTAGCCTGCATCGCACGTACGGTGCGCTCGCGGGCGTCCTCGCGGGTGAGACGCCCTACTAGGTCATACAACAGACCGTCGCGCATCGCGCCGTCCGAGACTTCCATCCGTTCGATGCCGAGCGTCTCGAAGATTTCGGCGAGGATGGCGAGACCGCCGGGGAATACGAGGCGGCGGTCTTCACTCAAAGATTCGAGGGCGACATCGCGCACATGCCCGGCGCGCAGCGTGGCGTCGATCAGTACCTCGAGGCCAGCGGGAGTGATCGCCTGCGCAGAGGGATCGAGTTCGCGGATGGCATCGATCACCGATTTGACGGTCCCCGAACTGCCGATGGCTCCTTGCCATCCGAGCTTGCGATAGGCGTCTTCGATCGGCTCGAGTTCGCCGCGCACGGCGACGCGCGCTCTTCCGAGACGCTTTGCCGAGAGTCGTCCCCCGGCAAAGAAACGCTCGCTCATGGTGACGCAACCTAGCTCCGTGCTGGCGAGTCGGATGGGTGTCAACGCCTCGCCGATGATGAGTTCGGTGCTGCCGCCGCCGATATCGACGACGAGACGCCGACCCTCGGCGAGCGGCGAGGTATGCGCCACGCCCGAATAAATGAGTCGGGCTTCCTCGAGCCCGGAAACGATTTCGATCGGAGCGCCGAGTGCCGTGCGCGCTTTTTCGAGAAACGACTGCTTGCGATGCGCGCGACGCAGGGTGTTGGTGCCGACCACACGCAATTTGTCGGGATGGATTTCGCGAAGACGCTGACCAAACCTTTCGAGACAGGCGAGCGCACGCGCCGCAACTTCGCGATCGAGTCGCCCCTCGGCATCGAGGCCGGAACCGAGTCGAACGCTCTCGCGCAGCCGATCGATGACGGTCAGCTGCCCGTGTATGTAACGAGCCACGACCATGTGGAAACTGTTGGATCCGAGATCGACCGCCGCGAGCAGCTCTGGCGCTGCTCTGCCGTTACCCCGACTCACTGCGCCCGCGTTGGAACGGGGATCAGGCCGTGAACGAGGAGCCGCAACCACAGGTGGTGGTCGCGTTGGGATTGCGAATGACGAACTGCGCGCCGTCGAGGCCTTCTTTGTAATCGATCTCGGCGCCCGACAAATATTGCAGGCTCATCGGGTCGACCAGCAATTTGACCCCGAGATTTTCGACCATCGTGTCGCCATCTTGAACTTGCTCGTCGAACTCGAAACCGTATTGCAGCCCCGAGCAACCGCCCCCCTGCACGAACACGCGCAGCATCAGGCTGGAATTACCCTCGCCCTCGATCAAAGAACTCACCTTGCGCGCCGCAGAGTCGGTGAACACCAAGGCAGGTGGCAGGTCGAGAGGAAGATCTTCGGCAACGGTACTCA
>RGYP01000091.1 GCA_010031985.1 Gammaproteobacteria bacterium | reverse complement strand
TCACCACCATCGAGGGGCTCTCCACCGATCGCAGCCATCCGGTGCAACGCGCCTGGATGGAGATCGACGTGCCGCAGTGCGGCTACTGTCAGTCGGGTCAGATCATGTCGGCCGCCGCGCTGCTCGCGAAGACACCCAAACCGACCGATGCCGACATCGACTCGGCCATGTCCGGAAATCTTTGTCGCTGCGGCACCTATCAGCGCATCCGCACCGCCATTCACCGCGCCGCCGAACTCGCCGGCGACAAGAGCTGACCGTGCCGACCAATGCCGATCTGGCGCGACGTCGCATGGCGGCGATCCCGCGCGGTGTCGGCAACTTGCTGCAGGTCTATGCCGAGCATGCGAGCAACGCGGAGATCTGGGATGTCGAAGGTCGTCGCTACATCGACTTCGCAAGCGGTATCGCCGTGCTCAACACCGGACACCTGCACCCGAGGGTACAGGCCGCGGTAGCCGCGCAACTCGCCAAACTTTCCCATACCTGCTTTCAGGTCACGCCGTACGAAAACTATGTCGCGCTTGCCGAGCGCCTCAACGAAATCGTCCCGGGGTCCGGACCAAAGAAAACGATATTCCTGACGACCGGCGCCGAAGCGATCGAAAACGCGGTGAAGATCGCGCGCCATCACACCAAGCGCTCGGCGGTGATCGCCTTCGGTGGTTCCTTCCACGGACGCACCCTCGCCTGCATGAGCCTGACCGGCAAAGTACAGCCGTACAAGGCGGGCTTCGGCTCGATGCTGCCCGACGTGTTCCATGCGCCGTTCCCGATCGAATACCACGGTGTCAGCGTCGCGCAATCGCTCGCCGCCATCGAAAATCTTTTCAAGGCCGATGTCGATCCCCAGCGAGTGGCGGCGCTCATCGTCGAGCCGGTGCAGGGCGAAGGCGGCTTCTACGTCGCGCCGCCCGAGTTTCTGCAGGCGCTACGCGCGCTCTGCGATCGCCATGGCATCGTCTTCATCGTCGATGAAGTGCAAACGGGCTTTGCGCGCACCGGTCGCATGTTCGCCATCGAGCATTCGGGCGTGGAACCCGACCTCGTCACACTCGCCAAAAGTCTTGCCGGCGGCTTGCCACTCTCGGCCGTGGTTGGCAAAGCCGAAATCATGGACTCGCCCGCGCCGGGCGGCCTCGGTGGCACCTATGCAGGCTCACCCCTCGGCTGCGCGGCGGGGCTCGCCGTGCTCGAGGTGATCGAGTCGGAGCAACTCTGCGCTCGTGCCGAACGCCTCGGGGCTGCGGTGCGTGCGCGGCTCACCGATCTGCAATCGCGCTGGCCCTGCATCGGTGAGGTTCGCGGACAGGGCGCCATGGTGGCGATGGAACTCGTCAAAGATAGACGTCCGGATGCACCCGATGCGGAACTGACCAAGGCACTCGTGCAGGCAGCCGGCCGACGTGGCCTGGTGCTGCTCTCCTGCGGCGTGCATGCAAACGTGATCCGCTTCCTGATGCCGCTGACGACACCCGATGCGATTCTCGCCGAGGGTCTCGCCATCCTCGAGGCTGCGCTCGAGGACGTCGCCCGCTGAAATCAGGCGCGCCCGACGTTGGTGTCGTTCGGGCTGTGGTAGTACTCGCTCTCTTCGGAGAGTTGGCGAATCAGCCGTTGCAGTTCCGCCATGCGGCCCTCCGCCGTGCTCACCGGCATGCAATCGGCGCAGCGCGGATCGTTGCAGGGTTGGCGCGAGTACAGCCAATACTGGATCGCCCCGGCCAGCAGCCCATCGGCGATGTCCCAGAGATCGGCCTCCTTGTCGCGATCGGCGAGCTGATTGCCGAGATTCACGGCATCGGTGAAGGCCGCATCGAACCCGTTGGTCGATTCCGGGTAGTCCTTTTCCATTTCCATAGCAGAATCTTAGCCGATCGAAACCCTGGCCAACGCGCGACCCGAAACGGTTCGGGCGCAGATCGGCAGGGCGCGCGAACCCCGGAAATAAAACTTTGTTGCGCAGATATTACTGATTTTTAACGAAGAAAATTCAAGCAAGTATTAACATCGGCGTAGCGATCTAAGGTACTGACCATAGGACGAATGGTAGAAGCATCGCAAAGATGATGCCCGATACAGCCTCGCATCCTGGTACTCGTGCAATCGAATTGCCCGAACCCTCAGCCGAAAAGCTGAACGTGCTCCCACCACACTCGGGAGTGCTCAATGCGGTTGCCTTCGTCCGCGACCATTTCCATGAGAAGTTCCCGGCGCGCGATATCGCCGCGCACTGCGGGCTCAGCCGGTTCCAGTTCAGCCGCAGCTTCCATGCCGTCTTCGGCATCACCTTCCGCGAATATCTGCTGCGGTATCGCATTCGTGCCGCCTGCGAACGCCTGATCACCGGCGACACGCCCGTGACCGAGATCGCCTTCGCCGTGGGCTTCCACGACGGCTCGTATTTCGCCCGCATGTTCCGTCGCTACACCGGGGTCCTGCCCTCGCAGTATGCTCGGGCGCATGCCGCCCAGCTCCGAGCCTGACCGCACCATACGCCGCGCTTGGCGCATCGAACGCGCCGGATCCCTCACCCGACTGAAGTCGGTCAGCGAACCGCTGCCGCCCCCGGCCACGGGCGAAGTCCAAGTTGAGGTCGAAGCCATAGGCGTCAATTTCGCCGACGTCTTTGCCTGTCTCGGACTGTACTCGGCCACGCCGAAAGGCAGCTTCGTGCCCGGGCTGGAGTGCGCAGGCCGCATCCGCCGCCTCGGCCGCGACGTGACCGGCTGGCGAGAAGGCGACGCCGTCATCGTGCTCACGCGTTTCGGTGGATACACCACGCACCTGAACGTCGATGCCCGCACCCTCTGGCCGATCCCTGCAGGGTGGACGTTCGATGAGGCTGCAGCCTATCCCGTGCAGGCGCTCACGGCCTGGTACGGACTGCTCCCTCTGGGCAACGCCCGTGCAGGATCCACGGTGCTGGTGCAATCGGCCGCCGGCGGGGTTGGACTCAACGCCATGCACGCCCTGCAGCGCCTCGGCGCGCAGCCGGTGGCCGTGGTGGGCTCGGCACGCAAACGCGAGTGGCTGATCGATCGCTTGGGTCTCGACGCCAGGAGGGTCGTCATTCGCGATGCCGGGCTCGCCCGGGGGCTCGATGCCGCGCTCGCAAGCCTCGGCAAGGGTGGCTTCGATGTCGTGCTCGATGCGGTTTACGGCGCAGGCTTTCGCATGGCATTCGAACGTCTCGCGCCGGAGGGCCGCTACGTGCTCTACGGCGCCGCCGATTTCATGCACGGCGGACGGCGACCGAATTTTCTGAAGCTCGCTTGGCACTATCTGCGCCGCCCGCAGCTCGATCCGCTGGCGATGATTCCGCAGAACCGCGGCTTTTTGGCCTTCAACCTGATCTGGCTTTGGGAGCAAGCCGACCGCCTGCCCGACTCGATGCGGGCCACGCTGGAGTTGATCACCGAACGCCCGCACATCGGTGCGACCTATCCCTTCGACGAAGCCCACGCTGCGTTGGCTGCGATACAGTCCGGTCACACTACGGGCAAGCTCATCCTGCGCAGCAAGCTACAATCCAAAGATGGCTGATGCTTCACTGCCGGAACGCCCCAAAAGCAAATCCGTAAAACCTCTGGCCTCGTTGTGGCCCTACCTCAGGCCCCACCGCAGCGTGCTCGCTTGGGCCATGGTGGCCTTGCTGCTCGCCTCGGGCTCCATGCTGGCCCTACCGGTCGCCCTCTCGAAGCTCGTCGACAGGGGCATGAGCGCCGGCAGCGCCGAGACGGTGAACATCTATTTCATCGCCTTTCTCGGCGTGGCGGTGCTCTTCGGCGCCTTCGCCGCGATGCGCTTTTATCTCGTGACGTGGCTGGGCGAGCGCGTGGTTGCCGACATCCGTGCCGCAACCTACCGCAACGTCATTCGCATGGATCCCCAATTCTTCGAGGTGACGCGCACCGGCGAGGTGCTCTCGCGCCTCACCACCGACACCACGCTCGTGCAGTCGATTTCCGGCGTCGGCATTTCGATCGCGCTGCGCTCGAGCATCAATCTGATCGGCTCCATCGTCATGATGGGCGTGACCAGCCTGAAACTACTCGGCCTCATGCTGATCGCCATGCCGGCGGTGATCGTCCCGGTCATTTCTTTGGGACGCAAGCTGCGAAAACTGTCGCGCTCGTCGCAGGATCGGATCGCCGACACGAGCGGTCTCGCCGGCGAAACCCTCAACGCGATCCAGACCGTGCAGGCATTCACCCTCGAGGCACTGAATACCCGTCGTTACGATCAGGCCGTCGAAGCCTCGTTCGACGTCGCCGTGGTGCGCACGCGCGTCCGCGCCTGGCTCACCGCTCTATCGACCACGCTGGTCGTCGCGGCGATCACCATCGTGCTCTGGTTTGGCGCCCATCAGGTGCTCTCCAAAGAAATGTCGGGCGGCGAGCTCGTGCAGTTCCTGTTGTTCGCCGTCTATGCTGGCGTCGCTGCGGCGTCGCTGAGCGAAATGTGGAGCGAGGTACAGCGCGCGGCAGGCGCCATGGAGCGTCTGGTCGAACTGCAACAGGCAACGCCTGCGATCGTCGCGCCTGCCCTGCCGCAGTCGCTGCCCGCCGTGCAACCGGGCGTCAAGGCGGGCCATGTGCGCTTCGAGCACGTGCGTTTTCATTACCCCTCGCGGCCCGAGACGCCGGCGCTCGACGATTTTTCGCTGTCGATCGCCCCGGGCGAGACCGTCGCCTTCGTCGGCCCCTCGGGCGCAGGCAAGAGCACGACGTTCCAATTGCTGCTGCGTTTTTACGATCCGCAGTCCGGTCGGGTGATCCTCGACGGCGTCGATATCGCCCGCGCCGATCCGCTCGCAGTGCGTCAAAGAATTGGCCTGGTGCCGCAGGATACCGTGCTGTTCGGCACCAGCGCCCGCGAGAACATCCGCTATGGTCGTCCGGACGCGACCGACGAAGAAGTCGAGGCTGCGGCGCGTGCCGCAGCGGCGCACGACTTCATCGCCGCACTGCCACAAGGTTACGACACCTTCCTCGGCGAGCGCGGCACACGGCTCTCGGGTGGCCAGCGTCAGCGCATCGCCATCGCCCGCGCGATCCTCAAAAATCCGCCACTGTTACTGCTCGATGAGGCGACGAGCGCGCTCGATGCCGAGAGCGAGCGCGTGGTGCAGGAAGCCCTCGAGCGGCTGATGGCCACCCGTACCACCATCATCATCGCCCATCGCTTGGCGACGGTGCTCAAGGCCGATCGCATCATCGTCATGGATCATGGCCACATCATCGCGAGCGGGCGGCACGAAGAGTTGATCGCCGCCAATCCGCTCTACGCGCGACTCGCCGCGCTGCAATTCACCGACGGACCTGCCGCCGCCGCATGACGCCGCGGGCGATCCTGTTCGACCTCGACGGTACGCTGGTCGATTCGGCGCGCAGCATTCTCGCGGGTCTCGGACGCGCGCTCGAAAGCGAAGGCGTATCACCCGCGGTGCCACTGTCGCCCGGCCTCATCGGACCGCCCCTGCCGCGAACACTCGCGACGCTCGCAGGCTCGAGCGAACCGGTGCTGATCGAGCGGCTGGCGGCGGCTTTTCGCCTCCACTACGACACGACGGGTTATCGCGAAACCGAAGTTTATGCCGGCGTCGGCGACATGCTTTCGAGCCTCGCGCGCAAGGGTCTCGCGCTCTTCATCGTCACCAACAAACGCATCAAGCCCACGAGGCTCATCATCGATCATCTCGGATGGCAAGCGCATTTCCGGGGCATCCATGCACTCGATGCGCTCGAGCCGCCGGCCGCCGACAAAACCGCGCTGGTGTGTGAAGTTCTGCGGCGTGAATCTTTGACGAGCGCGCACACATGGATGGTCGGCGACTCGGCCGAGGATCGACAGGCGGCCGAGGGCAACGGGCTCAAATTTTTGGCAGCCACCTGGGGTTACGGTGCTGCAGCGGCCGACCAACAAGATCTGGCCTCGCGGCTCGCCACGCCGCTCGAGCTGCTGCAGCGCGTTAGCGCCTATTCGGCCGGACGCACGCCCTGACTGACGCGCGGCGCCGCGCCGCGACGCAGGTAATACTCGAACGATTCGCCACGCGGCCCTTTGAGATAGGGAACCATGTAGATCAAGGCCATGCCCTCGAGTTGGCGCGAGTGGCGCAGCGGGCCCGCATCCATCGTCTCGAAACCCAACTCGCGGGCGAGTTGCATCACGCGACCTTTGGCCGCGAGATCGTCCGCCGCGACCGGAATCGTCACCGGACCACCCGCGGCTGCGGGGTCTGCCATGACATGCGCACCCACGGTGTTGAAAGCTTTGACCACGGTCGCCTTGGGCGCGAGTGCCTGAATGCGCTCGCCCGCCGAGGTGTCGACGGCCGGCTCCATCAAACCATCGCGCCCGATGCGCATGGCGTTGGTCGGATCAATGACGAGCTTGCCGCCGAGTTCGAGCTCGCGCAGCGTGGTCTCGGTGGCGCTCCAGGGCAAGGCGACGATCACGATGGTGGCGGCCGCGGCGGCCGCCGCCGTGGTTTTCGCACTCGCGCTCTTGCCACTGCGCTCGACGAGCGCCTTCAGCTCGGCGCGGTTCGGATCACGCGATCCGTAGATCACGCGATAACCGAGCGCACCCAACCGCGGCCCCAAGGCGGCGCCGACGCGACCCGTGCCGAGGACGGCTACCACTTCGCGCGGCGCGGTCGCGGCCGATTCGGGGGTCGGGGCGGATGCAGAGACCGCGGCGAGCACCATCATCGCGAGCATCGAAGGTCAGAGCCTCATGCCGCCGTCGACGTCGATGCAGCGCCCGGTGAGGAAATCGTTCTCGACGATGAACACCGCCGTCGCAGCGATCTCGGCGGCATCGCCCAAGCGCCGCAACGGCACCTGCGCGGTCATCTTCTCGAGGATCTCCGGACGCATGGCCGAGAGAATGTCGGTGCGCGTGTAGCCCGGGGCGATGGCACCGGTGCGAATGCCGTAGCGCGCAAGCTCCTTGGCCCAAACCTCGGCCATCGCCGCCACGCCTGCCTTGGTCGCGCTGTAGTTGGTCTGGCCCGCATTACCGTAGCGCGACACGCTCGAGATGTTGATGATCACGCCACCCTTGCCGCGC
>RGYP01000010.1 GCA_010031985.1 Gammaproteobacteria bacterium | reverse complement strand
GCCTTCACCGTCGTGACGGGCGTTTCGGGCTCCGGAAAGTCGACGCTGGCCTTCGACATCATTTTCAACGAAGGTCAGCGACGTTATCTCGAGTCGCTGAATGCCTATGCGCGTCAGTTCGTGCAGCCGGCAGCACGCCCGGAGGTCGACTCGATACGCGGGATTCCACCGACCGTAGCCATTGAGCAGCGCACGAGCCGCGGAGGTCGCAAGAGCACCGTCGCCACGCTGACCGAGATCTACCACTTCTTGCGGCTGCTGTACGTGAAGCTCGGCACGCAGCACTGCCCGCAGTGCGCGGTGGCGATCGAGCCGCAATCGGCCGATGCCATCGCAGCGCGCATCATCAGCGATTTCAAAGGCAAGACCATCGATCTGCTGGCTCCGCTCGTGGTCGCGCGCAAGGGGCTTTATACCGATCTCGCAAAATGGGCGGCGGCAAAGGGCTACCGAGAGTTGCGCGTCGACGGCGAGCGCTTGCCGGTCAAGCCGTGGCCACGCCTCGATCGTTTCAAGGAGCACGACATCGAACTGCCAGTCGCCCGACTCGGAATTTCGGCTCGCGGCGAAGCGGACCTGCGCGCCAAACTCGCCGAGGCGTTGCAGTACGGCAAGGGTCTCGTGCAAGTACTGCCTGTCGGTACGAAGAAATCGGTCGTGTTCTCGACCAAGCGCGCCTGCCCCGCCTGCGGCACGAGCTTTGCGGAACTCGATCCGCGTCTGTTCTCGTTCAACAGCAAGCAGGGATGGTGTGCGGATTGCTATGGCACCGGCTTCGAACTGTCAGGATTCGACGAAGAGCAGACCGGCGAAGAGGCCACCTGGAACGAGTGGCATGACGGCGAGGCCGGTCGTTGTACTCAATGCAATGGCGAGCGTCTCAATCCGGTGGCCCGCAACGTGCGCTTCAGAGGACGCTCGATCGGCGAGTTCACCTGTGCACCCGTGGCCGAGGCCCGCGTCGCCCTCGAGGGACTGAAGCTCGACAAGCGTGAACGCCTCATCGCCCGTGACCTGCTCAACGAAATTCGTACGCGACTCGGTTTTCTGGAGCGCGTCGGCCTTGGGTACCTCGGTCTCGATCGTGCGGCTCCGACACTTTCTGGCGGTGAAGCACAGCGTATTCGACTTGCAGCGCAGCTCGGCTCCAATCTGCGCGGAGTCTGCTATGTACTCGACGAACCGACCATCGGCCTGCATCCGCGCGACAATCGTATTCTGCTCGATGCATTGAGTGATCTCGCGGCAAATCACAACACGCTGGTCGTCGTCGAGCACGATGAAGACACCATTCGTCGAGCGGACCACGTCATCGATCTCGGTCCGGGTGCCGGTGTGCGCGGCGGCCAGGTCGTCGGTCGTGGCCGGATTGCCGATTTGCTCGCCAACCCGGACTCGGTCACCGGTCGCTATTTGCGCGATCCACTGAAACACGCACGCGAGCCGCGCCGCGCCGTGAATCCCAAAACGCCTGCGCTCGTCATCGAACAAGCGAATCTGCATAACCTCGCGAGTGTCGACGCGCGTATTCCGCTCGGTCGACTCGTCGTCGTCACCGGCGTTTCGGGCTCCGGCAAATCGACCCTGGCGCGCGACGTACTGCACACGAGCGCTCACGCACTCGTCGGCGAGCATGGCCCGGCAGTCGGCTGTCGCGGCATCCGCGGCATCGATGCCGTAGACCGTGTGCTCGAAGTCGACCAGACACCGATCGGGAAAACGCCGCGGTCCTGCCCTGCCACCTATGTCGGCATCTGGGATGAGATCCGCAAAATCTTTGCGGGCACCAGTGAATCCCGTTTGCGCGGTTACGGACCAGGCCGATTTTCTTTCAATACTGCGGGCGGTCGCTGCGAATCCTGCGAAGGCCAAGGTGTGCAGACGGTGGAGATGAGTTTTCTACCCGACGTGAAGGTGACCTGCGATGCCTGCCGCGGCAGCCGCTTCAATACCGAAACGCTCGCCGTGACCTGGCGCGACGTCAGCATCGGTGACGTGCTGGCCATGAACATCGAGGATGCCGCCAAATTCTTCGAGCCGCATGCGACGCTGCATCATGTTTTGACCCTACTCTGCGATGTAGGGCTTGGCTATCTGACCCTCGGTCAACCAAGTCCCACGCTCTCCGGTGGCGAAGCACAGCGCATCAAACTGGTCACCGAACTCGCCAAGGTCCGAGTCGACTTGCGGGCGCCGCTGCGCAGTCGTCCGAAACACACTTTGTACGTGCTCGACGAGCCCACGGTGGGCCTGCACATGGCCGACGTCGAAAAACTCATCCACGTCTTGCATCGGCTGGTGGATGCGGGCAACACGGTCGTGCTCGTCGAACATAATCTGGATGTCATTGCCGAAGCCGACTGGGTGCTCGACCTCGGGCCGGAGGCGGGTGCCGGCGGCGGCAAGTTGGTGGCCGAAGGACCGCCGCAGATGCTCGCGCGACGACCCGGCCGCTCGCATACCGGCAAGGCACTGCGCGAGTTTCTGGCGGATCGACCCGCGACTCGCTAGCCTCATGCGCATGGCTCACGATCTCAGTTGCTGGAAGTGCGGCGCCTCGCTGGCATCGCTGTCCTTGCCACTACGTCGTCTCGATGAATGTCCGCAGTGCCGCGCCGAGTTGCACGTTTGCAAGCTCTGCATCGACTACGAGCCGAGGCTCGCCAAACACTGTCGCGAACCTACTGCCGAAGAGGTGCGCGACAAAGAGCGCGCCAACTTCTGCGATCACTTCAAGCCACGGGCCGGTGCGTGGAAGCCGGCCGACGGCGCCGCCGTCGATGCGGCGCGGGCGGAACTCGAACGTCTGTTCGGCAGGAAGTGACGCGGTCCGACCACACCTCGTTACGTCTCGGGCCGCAGGATCTTGCGGTACGGCGGATGTCGCTGTGGCTGCTCGGTGCCTGGGTGGCCTTGATCGCGAGCTCATCGCTTTACCCCTTCGAGGGTGATCCGCGCCGTTTGTTCAACGCCGTCATGACAGGTTTGCCGAAATTGCGGGAATGGCGCGAGCCTTCGCAACGCGACGCCATGGTGAATCTGCTGCTCTACGTGCCGTTCGGTCTACTCGGGTCGATGGCGCTGGAAAAGGCCGGCCGATTTTTGACGCGTATTCTTTGGCCGATCATCGGTGCCGGACTGCTTTCTTTCGCGATCGAAGTCGTCCAGCATGCGCTCCCCGCCCGCGACCCGAGTTTGGCCGATTGGGCGCTCAACATCGTCAGTGCCGCCGCCGGCACCCTGATCGCCGCACTCTACTCGGCTCTGCCGTTACGACCACTCTCTCGTCGATTACAGCGTCTGGCCATCGGACCTGCACCTGCGCTGCTCGTGGCGCTGTGGTTGATCGCTCACCTTGCACCCTTCGTGCCACGACTGCGTCCCGGTCGCATCGAAGCGGCGCTTCAAGAAAGCCTGGCAATGGCCCTGTCACCCGGCCAACTGATCGCTTATTTCGGTTGTTATCTCTTGCTGGGTGCACTGCTGAACGCGCTGCTGCGCAGACCCTATTTTTGGTCTGCCCTGCTGCTGCTGTTCAGCGTCTCGGCTGCAGCGCGCGTACTGTTCGTGGGCCAACACCTGATTCCCGCCGAGGCGCTGGGTCTGGCTCTTGCGCTACCCGTGATCGCAGTACTTCGCCGCTTCGACCCGCGACGCTGGGAATCGACCGTATTCATACTGGTCTGCATCGCCTTGCTGGCGAGCGGCACATGGCCTGACCCGAGCGCGACCGATCCGCGCACTATCGATCCGAACGCCGTATCGACTTTCGTTTGGCTGCCTTTTGCCGAGCTCGCCGGGGGTATCGTCGATCCCGGAGCACTACCCCTCCTCGAGCGACTTTTCTTCGGCATCGGGCTCGCGTGGCTCGCCTTGCATGGTGGTACCCGCCGCGTTCCACCCTTGCCGCTCGCGCTGCTGGTCGCCATCGTTACCGAGTTCCTGCAACAATGGGTTCCAGGTCGCCAGCCCGACACCACGGACATCGCGGCCTTGCTGATCGGCGCTGCGCTCGCCCAAGGTACGGCGCGCCTCGACCTGCGCACCTGAACCGTCGGAGAGTTCCATGAACAAGCCCGTTCTGCAGATCCTGTTCGGTTTCATTCTGATTTCGCTGTTTTGCTACACCACCTTCGCCAGCTTTCAGCAGTCGGTGCTCGATTGGCAGGGTCTGATCCGTCAACCCGACAACTGGTGGACCATCGCCACCTTGATCGATGCCTATTACGGGTTCCTGACCTTTTACGTCTGGGTGTTCTACAAAGAAATTCGTTGGCTACCTCGCATCGCCTGGTTCGTGGCGATCATGCTGCTCGGCAACATGGCGATGGCCGCCTACGTCTTGATCCAGCTGTCGCGACTGGGTCGTGACGAACCCGTTGCGACCATCCTGCTGCGTCGTCCCGCCTGATTCTTCATCGCCATGCTCGCACCCATCCGGCGCCATGTCGTCGACCCGATACTCGCCCTGTTGCAGCAGGGGTTGGCGCCGCGCCAACTCGCCCTGTGTCTCGCGCTGGGCGCGGGGATCGGCATGTTCCCGGTACTCGGCGTGTCGACGCCCGTGCTGACGCTGCTCGCGCTCGGGTTGAGACTGAATTTGGCGGCCATTCAGCTCGTCAGCTGGCTCATCGGCCCGCTGCAACTGGCCATGATCATCCCCTTCATGCGGCTGGGCGAGTGGCTGGTCGGCGCAGAGGCCCAGCCTCTGACCATCGAAGCCGGCATGCAAATCATGGCTCAAGGCGTGCTTCAAGCCATCGTCACGCTGTGGGATGCCATCATCCACGCATCGATCGGTTGGATGCTTATCGGTCCAGCGGCAATTTATGTACTCTATCGGCTGCTGATTCCCGTCCTCGAGCGCGCGCTGCAGCGCCTCAAAACTGCGCCACCGAACTGAAGCCGCCACCATGACCGACACCGCTACGTTGCCTCTCGAAATGCGTCTGCTCGAAGAAGACCGCATCCCCGACTGGCTGATCCGTCGACGAATACGCGCGCTGCTGGCGCAGCGTCTTCGGGAAGAAGACAAGGGCGATCCGGAAGTCCAGCAGGCCCACCTCATGGAGATGGTGCGGCGTCTGCGCGAAAGTCCGATCGCCATCCACACCGCAGAAGCCAATCAGCAGCACTACGAAGTGCCGACGGCTTTTTATTTGCAGACGCTCGGCAAGCATCTGAAATACAGCAGCTGCTACTACGACGACTTCAACATCGAGCGAGCCGCGGCCAATCTCGATGCTGCCGAAGCGCGGATGCTCGCGCTGACCTGCGAGCGCGCTCGGTTGCGCAACGGCGAGCGCATCCTCGAGCTCGGTTGCGGTTGGGGCTCACTATCGTTGTGGATGGCCGAGCATTACCCGGAATCGCGCGTCACCGGCATCTCCAACTCGCGTACTCAAAAGCTGTTCATCGACGCGCGCGCCAAGGAACGCGGCCTCAAAAATCTCGAAATCATCACCTGCGACGTCAACCAGCTTCACTTTGGCCCCGAGATTCGCTTCGACCGAGTCGTCTCAGTCGAAATGTTCGAACACATGCGCAACTACGAGTCACTGCTGGCCCGCATTGCCGGTTGGATGACGCCGGAAGCCACGCTCTTCGTGCATATCTTCACCCACCATCGATTCGCTTACACCTTCGAAGTGCGGGACGATACCGACTGGATGGCCAAATACTTCTTCACTGGCGGCATCATGCCGAGCGACGATTTGCTCCATTACTTCCAGCGCCATCTTCGTTTGGCAGATCACTGGCAGGTCGACGGTCGGCATTATCAACTCACCTCGGAGGCGTGGTTGCAAAAGATGGATGCACGCCGCGAAGAACTCATGCCCGTGCTGGGTCATGCCTACGGCGACGATCAGGCCCTCAAGTGGTGGGTGTACTGGCGAATTTTCTTCATGTCGTGTGCGGAACTCTTTGGCTATCGAGGCGGACGCGAATGGCTGGTCTCACACTACCTCTTCGAGCGGCGCTGACGGTCATCGCGCTCGGCGGTTTTCCGAGCGCTCTGCTCGCCGCCGACACTGCGCCCAGCGAGCCGCTGCAAATCTTTGCCCGGTTCAAGTCGGCGCTGGAGGCCAACGATCTGGCGACGGCCGGCCAACGCGCCGAGGAACTCGTCTCGATCACCGAGGCGCAACGCGGCAAAGATTCACGCGAACTCGTCAACCCCCTCACCAATCTAGGTACCGTGCAGTTTCGCCGCGGCAACTTCGCCGCGGCCGAAGCGAACTATCAACGGGCGATCGCGCTGATCGAGGGACAGGTCTCGGGGGCCGATCGCCTGCTGATCCGGCCGTTGCAGGGTCTCGGTGAAACCTGGCTCGCGAGCAATCGACCCGCAGACGCGGCCACGGCACTCAAGCGCGCGGTCGATCTGTCACGCAACCTCGATGGGCTCTACAACGCCGATCAACTCGATGCTGTTGATGCGCTGATCGAGGCCTATGAAAAGATGGGCGCAAAAGCCGAGGCCGAGCGCGAGCACCAGTACGCATTCCGCATCGCCGAAACGAACTTCGGCAAGCGCGATCTGCGGCTCGTCGAACCCCTCGATCGCTATGCGCGTTTCTTCGAGTCGGTGGGTCGCTACGCCACGGCGCGCGGTCTGCACGCGCGGGCGCTGCAGCTTGCCGAGGAACTCTCGGCGGAAAAGCCCGTCGTCGGGGTGCCCGCACTGCGCGGTCTCGCACGAACGTGGTTGCTCGAAGCCATCTACGGTCCCGAAGTCGAAGCCCAACCCGCCTTCGAGCTCAACGATGGTGGCGATCCGTTCGTCAACAACGCCAACCAGGCTCGACTCAACGCGGAAGGGTTGCGTGCGCTCAGCTTTGCGCTCGACGTGGTCAACCGCAGCAAGCCGGTCGATTTGCGTCAGCTCGGCGAACTGCATGCGCAGATCGGCGACTGGTATTTGATCAGCGGCAATCTGGGACGGGCCTACGCCTCGTACGGCGATAGCTGGAAAGCGCTGTCAAACGCGGCCGTGGCGACCGGTACGCCGCAACTGCGGGCCTTGCTCGAATCGCCCCGTGTGCTCGTCTACCGCGCCCCTTCGGCCTCGGCATCACGCATGCGGGTGCAGAACTCCGACGATTACGCCGTCAAGGATGTCGAGATGCGGCTAAAAGTCGGTAAGGACGGCAAAGTGCTGGATGTCGTCGTCGCGAATACCGCCGCACCAGAAAATAGCACCAAGGCGGCGATGCTCGCGGCGCGCAAGACCCGCTTCGCGCCGCGGATCGTCGACGGTGAACCCGCCGAGACCGAAGGGGTCGTGCTGCGCGAGCAACTGATGGTCAGAATCCAGCGCTCGCCCCAGGCTTCCAGTTCGGATCCACCCGCCGCGACACCCTGATAGGCAGCGCCTCGATGCGCAGCCCGCTGGCTGCGAGGGCGCGCATGGCGTCGGCAGTACTGACCTCGAGTCGCTTGCCTTCGGTCAAAACTTTGGCAGCCTCGGTAGCCGGGAACTGCACCAGAAACCGCGATGCTGCATCGCGCATCGCCGCCTTGGTAGCTTCGTCCATGGGTGCCCCGGTGCTCAGACCATCGGCCAGAGCGGTGCCGTATCCCGTCAGCGTCAAAGAATCGTAGCGCTCGCCATTAGGCGAAAATACGTCGATGCGATAGCGGATCGTGACTGCGACGTACGCGCCACCCGTCTCTTGAGCCGTCGCGAAAGAATACTGCTCGATCTTCGGCTCGAACACGGCCTGCAAGCCCTGCGTAGCGCGCGCCGCGTCGAGATCAGAGAATTCGTTCACTTCACGAAACGTCGCCCCAAGTACGGTACGAGCAAGCTCCTGCTGCGCCGCGCCGAGTTCTACGATCCAGGAGACGCCGCTGCGGGTCTCTGAGTGGGTGTAGTTGCGCTGCTCGGCCGTCATGAGCAACCCAATCTTTGCCGGTACCGACTCGACGAGAGCCTTGGGCAGATCGGGGTCCGGTGCGATCTGCACACCGCCGCAACCGGCCAGCGATGCCAATCCGAGCACGATGCTTGCTAGTTTCCACCGACGCATGTCGTGATGCCTCCGACGTTCATGCTGAAAGCGCAACTCTTGGTGTTGGTCAGTCCGACGAACGTCCCGTCGTTGCGCTCGCACATCACCCTCATTAGGGCCGAGAAGCGGATGTTTGTAAACGGTGTCATTCCGGGCGCCTCCGGAAAACCGACGGCGTGGATACGAACCCGACGGCGGCCGCTCGAGTCGGGGCGATTGATACGATCGACGGCATCGAGCGCCCCCTGGATGGATTCGCCGGTGAACTCGTCCCCGAGCACGTAGATGCTGATTCTTTTATCCGCCGACCAATAGTTTTTGATCGCGAGTTCGATGCCGTCGGCTGGGCTCGAATCGCTGAAAGATCGCCAGTTTCGCATCCGCTGCACGATATCGGTGCGCAGGCCAGGTGAGTCGGTCAGCCAGCGTCCGCGTGTGCCACCGAACAGTTCACGGCCGTTGTCATCGACGATCTGGACCCCCTTCAGGCGCGGATAGATGTCGAGGATTTCGCGCATCACCTCGATGGCCGTCTCCCAATGCCCCCCCTGCATGCTGCCCGAGGTGTCGATGAGAAAGATCACGTAATCACTGTCGACCGGGATACCGCCGACCGCCTGGGTGGTGATGCGCTTGCGGGTTCGCGAAGCTTGCATCAGCTTTTTGTTCTCCGCTTCGAGTTCCTGATAGGCCGAGAGCAATTCGTTTTCGAGAATGTTGCTCACGGCCGCGTCCTGTCGCGATGCATCGAACTGCCCGCGAATGCTCGAGAAATCTCCGGCCACCTTCGCAAGGTTCTGCCGCTCGCGCACCAACCTATCGACACGCCCCTTGAGCTCACGCTCGAGACGCTCGCTCTCGCCCCGGATGACGAACAACTCTTCCTGCAATTTCTTGATCTGCGATTCGAGATCTTGGCGCGAGCGTTCGATCACGATCGGTTGACCGAACTCGGACAGCACGAGTAGCAGGATGATGGCGCCGAAACCGCAGCAAATGACGTCGAGGAACGACAGGCTGAATACTTCGGTGTCGCGACGCCTCAGCTTCATGGCCAGTCCGGTGACGGCATGACGAAGGCGCCCTTGGTGAGTCGCGCGAGTCCCCAGAATCTGTGGGGCGCGGGAACGTCACCCTTCATCGGCAGCAAAATGACGTCGACGGGTACGTTTTTATTGAGACCGCGGATGGCTTCGTCGAAAAGCTTGGCGCGGTCGGCTGCATCGACGAGGCGACGCAGTGCAGGGGCGGTCGCTCCCTGCGTAGGCAAGCCGTCGGTGATCAGGATGACCTGATCAGGTGGAACCTTCATGTCACGAATCGCCGCAAAGGCATTGATGAGACTGGTACCACCCGCCGGCGCCAGTTGACCCATCGAGTCCAGCAGCTTTTCGCGCCGACTCTGATCGTCGCCGCGAATCCACTCGCCCGCAGAGCCTTCGAGCAAGGCAGTGGCCGTGGTGTTGAATGCGTAGAATTGATATTGCGACGCATCCGGAATTTCGTTGATGATCCAGCTGGCGATATCCGTCGCGCGGCGCCACTTTTCGGCCCCCTGCTGTGCTGCGGGAGGCGAATTACGCAAGCGGATGATGTTGACCAGATCTTCATCGAGCATGCTGGCCGAGCGATCGAACAGCACCAGGATACGTCGACCCTTCAGAGTGAGGCCCGTGATGTAGCGCCGACTCGCGCGCGATTTTCCTGCGCCGGTAAGCTCGCCGCGCGGCGTTGCGATCTTGGCGCTCGCTTCGAGTCTGCGACTGCTTTCTTCGAGAGCCTTGACGTCGGCTTTGAGTTTTTCGATCCGTTCCCGCTTGGCAAGCGTCTCGGCATCGTAGATGAAACTCTCCTCACGCTTGCGCTGCAGTTCTTCGATGAGCTGGGTGGCTCGTGATGAAGCCGAGATCGTCTCGCTCTCGGTCTTTTGCAGCGTGTTGCGCAAGACCACGAGATTTTTAGCGCCAGTGATGACTTCTTCTTCGAGCTTGGAGACCGTAGCACTCAGATCTTCGGCTTTGCGGGTACGCTCGATGCCGCTCTGAGCGCTGATGATGGTGTAAAAAAGAATGACGGCGCCGAAGCCGCAGCAGATGACGTCGAGAAACGAAAGGCTGAAAACCTCAACGTTGCGGCGTGCCATGCCCTGCTCCGCCAACCGCGATGAGTTCGATCGATACACCCGGCGTACCCAGACGCAGCCGATCGCCGGACTGAATGCGGACTCGCCCGCGCACACGTTCGTCGTTGAGCCAGGTCTCTTGGGCACTGTGCGGAATCAGAGTCACTGCACCGCCCTCTGCGCACAACGAGCAATGCAGGCGCGACACGCCTGCCAAGCCCTCGCCGAGGCGAATGCCACCCAAGGCAGGTTCACGGCCGATTTCGAGGACGCCGCTCTGCGGCAACACGAAGGCCCGCCCTTCCCACAACGCATGCGTGGGCGCGGTGTCGACGAAGTTCGCCAGGTTCGACAGATCGAGCTCGCTCGCGGACTCGAGCGCTGCACCGACGGGATACCCGCGCTGCAGCGTGACTGCGCCATCATCATCGACTCTGGCATCGGCCAGCGAAGCGGCCCTCGCGATCAGACTGGAACCGAATGAATAAAACCGGCAGCCACGCAATGCGGCGAGACGGCCGAGAAGACCCGGCAAGCGTGTCGCCGTTTCGTCGATCAAAATGTTTACGCGCGAACCTGCCGGTCGCAGTTCGTGTAGCGCCGCGAGAACTTCGCGGTAGATGTCATCCGCGGCTTCGGTGAACTGATCGCGACTGAGACCCACGCGCACCGGGTCACGGCCCGTGGGAAGCTCCAGATCGGTCGATCCCGAGATCGCGGCACGCGCTGCAGCATCATCGAGCAAATCATGCAGACGTTGCTCGCTTGCGGCTTCGTGCAACGGGTCGAAGCGTGTGCGCAGCACCATCGCTTCACTCACCATGCGCAGCCAAGCCTGGCGCAGCGCGAGCAACCCGATACCGCGTCGCACCACCGCCGCTCGCCGACGCAGTTGATCATCGACTTGCTCGACTCGCGTTGCTGCCACGTGCGCAAGTCCGAATTCGAGTACCAGCGTCACGCCAGTCAAGCCAACGCTCGCGACAGCGAGCGCTGCCGCATCGTGGAAACCGCCGATGCGGATTCCCTCGCGCCTCGCAAGGGCCAGGATGACGCCCAAAGATTCCGCAGAAAATGCAGCGGACACGGCGCACTGTACCGGCGTTTCGCGCTGCACATCATCGAGGCGCATGCGCAATTCGGCACGGGCCACGACCGCGGCCAGCGCCGGCGCGTTGCCGGCCTCGCGGGCAATAGTCGCCCAGTGGTCGGTGCTCACCTGCCGCGGCGCAAGACGTGCGATGTCGCCAGCCGGGCGACCCATCATGGCGGCACGCGCAGGATCTGCATGCACCACCGAAGGCGACGAAGACGAAAGGCTGCCATCGCTCGCCACGGCAAGCGCTGCGTCGAGCAGATGCAGCCCCGTCACACTCATGAACGCGCCTGCAGATTGCGGATGACTTTTTGGTCGAGCCAGGTTTCGGTATCGAGGACACGGCGCTCCTGTACACGCTGCAACTGCTGCATGAGGAACATCAGCAGAATCGACAGCAACAGCGCGATCAGAGTCGAGTTGAACGCGACACCGAGACCCTCGGTGACACCCGAAATATCCCCCGTGACCGCCTTGTGGGCCTGTGACAGCGCATCGCCGATACCACGCACCGTGCCGATGAAGCCGATCGCGGGAATGGCCCATGCGATGTAGCGCAGCAGTGCGAGGTCGGAATCGAGTCGGTCTGCTTCGGACTGACACAAACCGTGCGCTACGGTCGAGGCGTCCTGCACACTGCGGGTCGCTCCGAAGCGCGCCAGCGCCCCGAGCAGGGCCCGCGGTACCAGCAGCTCGCGACTCTCGGGCGGCAGATTCTCGATTTGTCTCGCATACTCGCGAGTGTCTTCAGGCAGGATTTTCATGCCCTCCGGCAGGCGCAGCAGATCTGCATCTAGAGCTTGCTGCTCACGCCGATGGACGTGCGTTTTGTAGCCCATGATGGCAAGCGCCCAGAGCATGAGGATGATCTCGGCCTCTTGCTCGTAATCTTTGACGACCACTTCGAGCGATCGTTGAGCAACGTAGTTGGGGTCGACCATCATGCGCTCGCGATCGGCCTGCAGCGTAGCATCGGCAACCGGCCGCACGTGCAACACGTAAATCGTGTGGACGATCACGATGGACACCAACAGAGCGACGATGGTGAAAAGAAATTCGTTGGGGGCTTTTTTGTTCATGTTCAGATGTCGATGGGCAGGCTGATGTTGTTGTCGGCGGAATCGCGATACTCCGGCGACTCCTCGTCGGAATTCTTGGGTGGCGCCTTGCGGCGCTGGATTTCTTCGGCCTCGTTTGTTTCGGCTGCGGGTGGCGTGGCGTCTTGGGCGACTGCGCGCAGCATCGCCAGCGAAGCGCCCCAACAGACGAGAGCGCCTGCTGTCGTGAAGGCGATCATCCGCCAGGTTTTTCGATTGCTCTGCATGGACTTACTTTGCATGGACTTACTCCGCATAGCGCGCCACTCGAAAACCGACCTCTTGCGACGTGCCGTCGAACCCTTCGCGCCAGGCCGCACGCAGATCGGCGAAGGTCGTCGTGCGCCAGTGGCTACCCTTGATCACCCGCCGCACATTCGAGGCTGCGGCTGCCCCCGCGGAGGCAGGGCCCGCAGCAGGCCCCAACGGATCCGTCCCACCGGCATTGGCTTCGAAAGACGCGTATGCGTCGTGGACCCACTCGGAGAGATTGCCGGTCATGTCGAAGATGCCGAAAGCATTGGCTCTAAATTTTCCAGGTGGTGCAACGGCCGGATAATCGTCCTGCCAACCTTCGAGCACACGAGTCATTTCATCGATCGCCTCGCGACCGGCAAGGTTACCGATGCCCGCGGGCGGCGGCAGTGCATCGCCCCACTCGTACCGCTGCGTGCGCGCACCTGGGCCCGCATGCCGCGCTGCATATTCCCACTCGGCTTCCGTGGGCAGACGATAACCCGTGGTCACCGGTTCGATCAGCGTCCAGCGGCCACTTTTTTGCTCGTAGGCGACCGGCAAGCCCTCCTGCGTCGACAGCCAGTTGCAATACTGAACGGCATCGCTCCAAGTCACGTTGCTGACAGGTTGACCATCGAGATCGAGGGTGCGCTTGCCGACGAAGCCCGAATCGTGATCTGCCTTGTAGCGACGAAACTCGCCGTTG
The DNA here is from genome assembly GCA_010031985.1 of Gammaproteobacteria bacterium. Classification (GTDB taxonomy): domain Bacteria; phylum Pseudomonadota; class Gammaproteobacteria; order Steroidobacterales; family Steroidobacteraceae; genus UBA964. The sequence goes on along the minus strand of RGYP01000010.1, from coordinate 5,845 downwards.
GTGACCTCGCGCGTGCCGAGGTAGTACGGACGTGACAACGTCACTTTGCGAGCGAATTCATTGGCACGACGACCCTGTTCACGACGCTCGCTACCCATCGTGAATGATCCACCCGTGATCAGGCGAAGCATGGTGCCCGTAGTCTGGGCACGCAGCGCAGGCGGTGGTGGCTTCCAGTCACGCGCGCGACCCACCGGCACCAACTTGTAGTCGACGGTGCGATCCACCGCAGCCGAAAGATCGACGTCGATACGCTCGGTCTGCATGCCTGCCTTGCGTAGCTCGAAGGCATGCCGACGGGCAGGCAGTTCCATGATTAGTGGCGTCTTGCCGCGAACTTCACCATCGATCACCACTTCAGCATCGATCGGATCGCCCTGTATCGTGAGGCGCACCGGCACTGACTGCAGCGAAAGTTGCAACGCGATATCTTTGTCGGCGGCGGCGAACACGCGACGCTCGATGGCTTTATAACCCTGCAGCGAGACACTGATGTCGTGTTCGGATCCTGCCGGCAGACCCACGGTGAGCGGCGTACGACCACGAAACACGCCGCCGACCGTGACATCGGCACCGGCAGGTCGTGACGAAACTCGCAAGCGAGCGTCGGGGGCACCGAGTTCGACCGGGCCGATCCGCTGAGTCTCGCCCGCTTTGAGCAATACGGCGCTTTGCCAATCGCGCGCACCACGCGCCGAAATCTTGAGTCGATGCAGGCCTGCGGGCAGATCGACGCGCGCCGGCAAGGCGACCGGTGCAGCGTCGTTGACCGATACGCTCGCCCCCGTCGTACTCGCGCTGATTTCGAGGGCACCCCACGAGGGCTGCAAACGCAAGCTCAAGGGCTGACGGGTTCCGCGACCGGCTACGGTTATTTTTTGCACGAGATCGAGGTGGCGTTCGGCACGCAGCGTGAGCGTACGCTCGCCGCCGGCGACTTGTATCTCACCGGGTGCAGCACCCACTTCACCGCCGTCGACGAACACTCGACCCGCCACACCGTCCGTATCGATGTCGAGGATGCCTGGTTTTTCTTTGAGCTGCAGCTGCAGCGAGAGCGGGGAATCTTCCCGCACCTCGATCACGCGTTCGATCGGCAGGTAACCATCGGCCTCGGCGCGAATGCGGCGCTCGCCGGGCAGCAGCAGCAAGGTGTCCGCCGAGCGCCAGCCGAAGCCCGACCCCGTCACCTCGGCGTTCGCGGGCAGCACCGTGACTCGGACCGTTTCGAGTCGAGATAGCAGCAGCGCAAAGAGCCCGAACACCGCGAGCAAAGCCGCGGCGATCGCCAGCATCTTGCGATTCGCACCGAACGACGTCAACGTGGACCGTGTGTCTCGCTCGCTACCGACGGCAGCTCCTGCGTCGAGATCAGCCAAAAAAATCCGCTCGTCGCCCGCGGAATCGGTGACCTCGTACGCCGTATCGAGGGTGATCGGCGCCAGGGTGTCGTTGCCGACGAGGTGTCGCACCTCGAGTACGGTGTTTTCTTGCAACAACAACCGCGTGCTGCCGAAAGCAATGACATCGCCAGTCCGCAGCGGCGTAAAGACGCCCGCCGCCAGCGACCTGCCGTTGAAAAGAGCCGTGGTACCCGGGGCGGCGGTGATTCCAAGCTCGCCTTCGAGAGAGTGCAGCAGCAAAGATTCGCTGCCGGTCGTTCCTGGGACGATGACCTCGTCGCCCGCGGCGCCGCCGATTCGACAGGGCAGACTCAACTCGCGAGACCCTGCGGGCTCGCGCAGGGTCAGCGTCGTCGTCTCGGAAGACGTCACGAGATCACCTCCGTACACCGTACCTGGACGACCACGGCAGTCGTTCCCGGCGCGACGGTGAATTCACGACGTACATCCCGAAAACCCGTGCGACTGCCAACGGCCACGTAGCGTCCCGGTTTGAGTTGCAGCTCGCGTCGCGTGAAGGCACCGAAGCTGCCGACACGCTGCACGCTGACGACGGTAACGCCATCCGACTCGAGCACGGCCAGTACCGGTTGATCATAGAGCCGGATCGCAGCTCGCAACTGCTCGGACTGATTACGCAGCACGGGTGCCGCGCCCTTCACGTTGCCCGCGTCGGCCAACAACCGCTCCGCCTCGCGACGTACTTCGGGTGCCGTCAACCGCACCGGATTGACGAGCAGCGCGTCGAGCCGTCGCGCGAGATCGGCGCGTGGCGCAACGCGGGCTCGGCCGTTACGCGCGAAACCGAGACCTGGGTCACGCGCGAGCTGCGCGTCGTAACGCAGCAAGGCCTCGGCCCATTTTTCTTCGCTCTCGAGCAGCAGGATCTCTGCCTGTATTTCGTCGAGGTCACGCTTCTTGCCCGCGGCATCGACTTGTGCCAATAGCGGTACGAGTTCTGCGCCGGCAGGACGTAGCGTGCGTGCTCTCGAAACCGCCGCCCGCGCGTCCGCCGTTCGCCCGGCGCGCAAAGCGATCAGCGCTTCGCCGATTTCGCGAGCATAACGATTGGACCCCAGCTGCGAACGCGCTCGCGCAGCGCCCTCGCGAGCCACCCTGTTGAGTGGATCGGCACGCAGCACTTCTTCGTAACGAGTGAGTGCCGTCAGGTGATCGAGCGTCAAAGAGGCGGTCTCCGCAGCGACCAACGCCGGCAACACGGGCCCCAGCGCCATGACTCTGGCAATTCCGCGGCCCGCATCGGCATTGGTTGGCTCGATGAGTTGTGCGAGCTCGAAGGCCTGCCGAGCGAGTTCGAGTCGACCACCGTCGAGCGCAGCCTCGCCTTCACGTAATTTCTTCGACAATGCCTGTGGACGCTCCTCGACGATGCGGGCGAGGCGCTGGTTGGCGACGCCGATGCGATCGAGAGCCAGCGAATAATCGCGGGCGGCTTCGGCTTCGACGGCGAGTGCTCCCAAAGATTTCGCGGCGGCGAAGGTCGCGCCACCCCAAACCCCTGCACCCTGCGTCTCGAGCTCGTCGAGCACGGTACGATAGCGGCCGCTGGCTTCGGCAAAACGATCTTGTAGTTCGCGATCGGCTTCGACTTTGCTCGCTGCCGTAGATGTCGCTGCGACCGCCGCGGGTTTGATTCCAGCAGCCGTCACCCCAGCCGCAGGCGCGGCGGCCGGTGGCGTCACGTAGCGCGGCAGCAGTACGAATACCGCGATCAAAAGACACGCCAACGCTGCCAGACCGCTCCAGGCGGCGATCGAAGGACGTACTGCCGATCCACCGTCGTTACCCGCTGCGGCGATCTCGAGCGGTACGACTTCTGCGGCGATCACGGGCGTGAGTCGCTGCGATTCCAGCGACCGCAGCATGCTGGCGATCTCGCGCAGCTTGTTCGGACGAGCCTCCGGATTACCGGCCAGCAAGGACATCACGAGGTCGATCAGAGCGGCGGGCGTTGCGACCGCGGTGACCAGTCGTGGTGGCGGCAGACCCGAAAGAGCGCGCGCGGTGTCCGGAAAATTGGGTGGATAACCACCGAGCAATTCATAGGCGAGAGCACCGAACCCGAACAGGTCGTCGGCTACGCTAGCGGCGGCACCGGCATGCTGTTGGGGGCTGGCACTGAATGGCGAGAGCACGCGACTGCTCGCCGACTCGCCGATACGCGTCGCACTACCGAAGTCGGTCAGGCGGGCGCGCCCGTCGAAACCGATGAGCACGTTCGAGGGCTTGAGATCGCGGTGCACGATACCGCGCGCATGCAGTGCCTCTAGCGCGTCGGCGACTTCGCACAGCAGTCCCAACGATTGCGTCCAGGAGCGTGCCCGCAGCGAACGCGCATCGGCCGCAGCCAATTCCATGGGCAGCACCGAAAACGCATCGCCCACGATCGGTTCAAAGTATTCGAGTACGCCGCGGCCTTTGACGGTCTGCGCAAGCAGATACTGCCCCCGCAAGGATTCGATCTCGGTGGCGGGCAAGATCTTGATGGCGATCTGCGCCGAACGTTGTTCGTCGAGCGCACGCCAAACCTCGCCTTGTCCGCCCTGCCCCAAAGGCTCGAGCAGAACGAAGCGATCGAGCAGCTTTTGTCCTTTCGCGAATGCCGCCACGGAATCTCAGGTGCGCGGGGCTTTCGGCGTGGCGGCAGGCGGTGTCGCGGCAGGCGGTGTCACGGCAGGGCTCACGCCGCCGGTCTCCTCGGCATAGATCGTCGCGAGCAGACGCCGCCATTCGCGATATTGCTCCTCGGCCGTGCCCGTGAGTTTGAGCGTGCGGCCCTCGACCTCGACCACCTGAGTGCCAGCCTCGCTCTCGAAGCTGCGGGCGAGTTCCCTCACGGATTGCGCCGCGGTTTTCGCGTCGGCGAATTTTTTGATGCCCGACATCACGGCTGCCACGCCACCTGCACCGCCGCCATAACGGACGGCGTCCTCGATGCGCTGACAGTTGTAGTCGGTGGAGCCGCACTGACTCGACACCAGAATGCTGGCGAGGACTGCGGCGGCGCCGAGCACGGTGCGGGTCGTCGCCTGTGCCCGCGCCTTGTCTTCCTTCTCCATTTCCTCGCGGATGGTGCGTCGGTAGCCCGCGTAGGAGTCGAACATCCCCTCGTTGAACTGCTCGTTGTAGCCATCGAGGGTGTCGATCACCGCAGCATCGCGCTCACGAATCTTGCCGATGCGCGTGAGTGCCGGATCGTCCTTGGCTGGCAACCGCGCCACTCGGGTCAAACCGTCAGCGTCGGTTTGCAGATAACCGCCGAAAGATCGTGGATCGAGATCTTGTGCAAATCGCAGCTGTGCGACCTCGCGCACCTCGCCGCGCTCGCCCGGGCTGAGTTTGTCGCGGGCCGCCATCAAATCGTTGGCGATCTGCGCGTAGACGTTCTGGAACGGATCGCGCGCACGCATCGCCGCGTCGGTTTTGTAGGAGCCGAGATCTGCATCCCCGGAGTAACGTTTGTCTTTGATCCAGACACGACCCATCGCGTCGCCGGCGTCGATTTCGAGTTCGAGACGACCACCCGTCGATTCGATGATCTTGCCGCTGACCAGTACGTCGGTGAATTTCACACCTTCGGGCACGACACGTACTGCACCCCACTGCCCCGACTCTTCGAGCGTCGATTTGAGACGAGCGGCCAACAGACGTGATTCGGCGCGGCGAACTTCGGGGTAGATGCGTCGCTTGTCGAGTGCTTCCTCGTTGTCGGCGAGCCCGGGCGGAATGTTGGTGTCGAAAGCCTGGACGCTGACGTCGAGCAATTCGGCATCCGGGATCTGCTGCCTCGCCTGCACGGCTTCGAGCTTTGGCAGCGGTCGCGTCTCCTTGACCACGCAGCCCGCGAGCGCAAAGAGCGCCAGCGCCGCCATCAGCGGCGCGCGCCACGACCAGGCGCTACCAAAAAAATCAGCTCTTGCCCTGAACATTCCGCTTGTACTCCGTGTACTCCTTCCAGAGCTTTTCTTTGAGCTCGGGATCGGTTTCCTGCTCGGCGGCGCGACGCAAGCGGCGCGCCACGATGTCGTCATCTTCGCCCGAGGGTCGACTACGATCGGGTCCGCCGCTACCGCCGCCGCTCACGGTGCCCCGATCGCGTTGATCGCCGCCCGATGCATCGCCACCGCCGTTACCGGCCTGCGCCGCACGCTCGGATTTGAGATCGCCTTCGCCGCGACCCAGACCGCCGCCCGAGGCGTCACTCGAAGACCCCGTCGAGGCGTTGCGGTTCGCAGCCTGCGCGTCGCGACTTTCCGCGGTACGACGCTGCTCGCCCTCGAGCGTCTTGTCGAACTCGCCCAGCGAATCGTCGAGCGTCTTTTCGGCGGCTCGACGAGCGGTCTGCCCGGCAGCATGCCGGGTGGCTCCACGGGCGGCTCATCGGGTGGCTCCACGGGCAGTGGCACCACCGTGACTTTGCC
>RGYP01000090.1 GCA_010031985.1 Gammaproteobacteria bacterium | reverse complement strand
GTTCACGTCGGCGGCCGTGACCTTTTCCATCTGGTCGCGGGACAGGAACCACAAGCGCCAGTCACCCTTGGCGATGTACTCGGAAAGCCCGAGGCCGACGCGATCGCTGTTGTTGTAGGTCTGTTCGAAGAAGCGCAGAAACTTGTTGCGCGCCCGCTGAACTTCGTCTTCGGTGACCGGCGCCGACTTCATGCCGTCGAGCACCGCCAGCATGGTTTGCGTGGCATCGGCCACCGGCTTGTCCTTGAGAACCTCGGCGGCGAAGTACATGTAGCCCGGGTCCTTGAGACCGAAGGCGAGGCCGCCGACGCTGCTGGCCTTGCCGCTCTCCACGAGCGCCTTGTACAGGCGGCCCGAGGGTTCGTTGGTGAGCGCATCGGCGAGTACCTGCACGGCAGCAAAGTCCGGGTGTCCGCCCGCGGGAATGTGATAGCCCGCCGCGGTCACCTGCACGTCACCCACACGGCGCAGCACCACGTGGCGCTCGCCGTCCTGCACTGGCTCGACCGTGTAGGTCGGCTGCAGCACACGCGTCGGTCGCGGGATCTTGCCAAAGAATTCATTCACCCAGCCGATGGTCTTCGCCTCGTCGATCTTGCCGGCGACGGTGAGCACCGCGTTGTCGGGCTGGTAATACTTCTTGTAGAAGGCGCGCAGATTGTCGATGGGTACGCGCTCGATGTCTTCGCGTGAACCGATGGTCGACTTGCCGTAGTTGTGCCAGAGGTAGGCGGTGGACATGACGCGCTCGAGCAGCACGCCCGAGGGGTCGTTCTCGCCGGATTCGAACTCGTTGCGTACCACCGAGAATTCGCTGCGCAGATCTTCTTCCTTGATGAAGGAGTTGATCATGCGGTCGCTCTCGAGATCGAGCGCCCAGCGCAGGTTGTCGTCGGTCGCGGCGAAAGTTTCGAAATAGTTGGTGCGGTCGTACCACGTGGTGCCGTTCGGTCGCGCACCGCGCGTGGTCAGCTCCTGCGGAATATTCGGGAAGCGCGGCGTGCCCTTGAACACCATGTGCTCGAGCAGGTGAGCCATGCCGCTCTCGCCGTAACCTTCATGACGCGAGCCCACGAGGTAGGTGATGTTGACGGTGATGGTGGACTTCGACGGATCCGGGAACAGCAGCACCCGCAGACCATTGGCGAGGCGGTATTCCGTGATGCCTTCGACCGAGGTGACTTTCTCGGGCGCCGCGAGTCTGGAAGACTCCGGGGTCTTGGCGCTCGCGGCCTTTTCGGCGGCGAGACTCACCGGCATCATGCAGACGACGGTGGCGGTCAACAGCAAACTGCACAGACGAGGGATGAAGTTGCGCACGGGGCGTGCTCCAAACGGGAAGGGAAGGCCAGCGAGATTAGCCGTCCCGACGGCCATTTCAAGGGCTTGTTTTGTCACGGCGCTTCTGGGTCTGCCGGGCGAGCTCGCCGCCGCCCCGCCGCAGGCCACGACTCCCATGGTCGAGGCGGCGCCGGCCGAGGCCATCGCCTTCGATACCACGGCCGCCGCATCCGGGCTCGCGGGCTCGCGCCCGCTCGACCTGCGGCTCGGCAAGCTGCGCAGTTTCATGGCGCCGCGCGACTGGTTCACGGCGCTGCCCGCCGACATCGACGAGGTCATCGTCCGCGGCCGGCGCAAGCCCGAAGAAATCCCCGATCGCAAGCAGATCCCGGCGGGACTCGGGGGTCTCTTCTGGGGCGCGCGCAACCCGGGCGAGGCCTGGCGCCTGCTCGTTCCCGATCCGAACGTGAAGATCCCGCCTCGAGACGCCGATTCGCCACAGGAGCCGCCCGGTGCCTACCGAACCCGTATCGGCGAGCCGGGCAAGATTTTCTAGAGAGGCGGTCCGCTCGGCTGCGGCCTGCAGGACGATTCCAAAAAAAACCCCGGCAGATGCCGGGGTTTTTTTTGCTCGCGAGCGAGTCGCGTCGGATCAGAGCAGCGGCACCAGCAGCAGTGCCACGATGTTGATGATCTTGATCAGCGGATTGATGGCTGGACCCGCGGTGTCCTTGTACGGATCGCCCACGGTGTCGCCGGTGACCGCCGCCTTGTGCGCGTCGGATCCCTTGCCGCCGAAGTGTCCTTCCTCAATGTACTTCTTGGCGTTGTCCCAAGCGCCGCCGCCCGTGCACATCGAAATGGCGACGAAGAGTCCGGTCACGATGGTACCGATCAGCAAGCCACCGAGCGCCTTGATGCCTTCACCCGGCCCCATGAGCGCGTTGAGACCGAACGCCACGACCACCGGTACGAGGATGGGCAGCAGCGAGGGCACAACCATTTCTTTGATTGCGGCCTTGGTGAGCAGATCGACGGCCTTGGAATAATCCGGCTTCGCCGTGCCTTCCATGATGCCCTTGATCTCGCGGAACTGGCGACGCACTTCGGTCACCACCGAGCCTGCCGCGCGACCCACGGCTTCCATCGCCATGGCGCCGAACAAGTAGGGCACGAGACCGCCGATGAAAAGACCGATGATCACCGCCGGGTCGGAGAGCGAAAAGTCCACCAGCTTGCCCGCGTCCTCGAGCTTGTGGGTGTAGTCGGCGAACAGGACGAGCGCGGCGAGGCCGGCCGAGCCGATCGCGTAGCCCTTGGTCACCGCCTTGGTGGTGTTGCCGACGGCATCGAGCGGATCGGTGATGTTGCGGATCTTCTTGTCGAGACCCGACATCTCGGCGATGCCACCCGCGTTGTCGGTGATCGGGCCGTAAGCGTCGAGCGCCACGATCATGCCGGTCAGCGACAGCATGGCGGTCGCGGCGATCGCGATGCCATACAGACCTTCGAGCGTGTAGGCACCCCAAATCGCGGCGCAAACCGCGATCACGGGCAGCGCGGTCGATTTCATCGACACGCCGAGACCCGCGATCATGTTGGTGGCGTGACCGGTTTGCGAAGCCTCGGCCACTTTGCGCACCGGGCTGTATTCGGTCGCGGTGTAGTACTCGGTGATCACGATCATCGCTGCCGTGAGTGCAAGTCCGATGAGCGTGCAGCCGAACATGCCGATGAAGTTGTCCGGCATCAATGTCTGGGTGATGAACCAGAAGGCGATGGCCGAGATGACCCCCGCGACGATCACGCCCTTGTAGAGCGCGTTCATGATCTTGCCGCCGTCGCTGACTTTGACGAAGAAGGTACCGACGATCGAGGCGACGATGGACGCGGCGCCGAGAGCGAGCGGGTACATCACCGCTGCGCCGTCGCTGCTCGCCAGCATCAGGCCGCCGAGCAACATGGTGGCCACCAGCGTCACCGCATAAGTTTCGAACAGGTCAGCCGCCATGCCGGCGCAGTCACCGACGTTGTCACCGACGTTGTCGGCGATTACCGCGGGGTTGCGCGGATCGTCTTCGGGGATGCCCGCTTCGACCTTGCCGACGAGGTCGGCACCGACGTCTGCACCCTTGGTGAAGATGCCGCCGCCGAGACGCGCGAAGATGGAAATCAGCGAGCCGCCGAAGGCGAGACCGACGAGCGAGCGCAATGCGTGCTCGTCACCGACCATGCCGCGCACCGCAAGGTAGTACCCGGCGACGCCGAGCAGACCCAAGCCGACGACCAGCATGCCCGTCACCGCACCGCCCTTGAAGGCGACCTGCAGCGCGGCATTCAGGCCGTTGCTCGCGGCCTCTGCGGTGCGCACGTTGGCGCGCACCGAGACGTTCATGCCGATGAAGCCGGCGAGGCCCGAAAGGATGGCACCGACGGCGAAACCGCCCGCGGTCACCCAGTCGAGGGCGAGGCCGAGAACGACGCAAAGGACGACGCCGACCACGGCGATGGTCGTGTACTGACGACTGAGGTAAGCCTCGGCGCCCGCCTGCACGGCGGCGGCGATTTCCTGCATACGGGCGTTGCCGGCGGGCAGCGCGTTGATAGCAGCGGCCGAAACCGCGCCGTAAACGACCGCAATCGCTCCGGCGCCCACGGCGATCCAGAGCCAGAGATTAACGTCCATCTTGAGTAGTCCCCCTGAAAGAATTCGTAATCAAAAAGGCGGCGAAATATAGCACAGCGACGACCGCGACCCGGGCGCCCCCGAAGCGCCCGTCGGGCGGGCCCTCAGACCTTGAACGGCGGCAGTTTCTTGCGCACGGCCACGCCCTTGAGCTTCACGTAGACCGGCATGCCTTCCTTGTACGGCGGCGGGTCGCCGCCGCCGATCAGCGGCAGCAGGTAACGCCGACATTTTTCGGTGATGCCGAAGCCGTCGGCGGTGATGAAGTCGCGCGGGACTTTCTTCTCGACGTTGGCCACCCGCGCGAGCTCGACGTGACCCACCGTCCAGCGGTAGGGGTTCGAGGATTTGCGCACCACGATCGGCATCACGGCGTTGTGACCTTGCACTGCGAGTTCGACCGCCGCCTTGCCCATTGCGTACGCCTGATCGACGTCGGTCTTGGAGGCGATGTGACGCGCCGCGCGCTGCAGATAGTCGGCGACCGCCCAGTGATACTTGTAGCCGTGTGCCTCGCGCACCATGTTGGCGACCACCGGGCCGACACCTCCCAACTGCGTGTGACCGAAGGCATCTGTGGTGCCGGCGTCGGCGAGGAAGCGACCATCGGCATAAGCCGTACCCTCGGAGACCACGATGACGCAGTAGCCGACACGCTCGACGGTTTCTTTGACGCGGGCGAGGAAAGCCTCGCGGTCGAAGGCGATTTCCGGAAACAGGATGACGTGCGGCGGCGCGTCGCGGCCTTTGCCGGCGAGACCGCCCGCAGCGGCGATCCAGCCGGCGTGCCGACCCATGACTTCCATGACGAATACTTTGGTCGAGGTGCGCGCCATCGAGGCGACGTCGAGCGAGGCTTCGAGCGTGGAGATCGCAACGTATTTCGCGACCGAGCCGAAGCCCGGGCAGGCGTCGGTGAAGGGCAGGTCGTTGTCGACGGTCTTCGGTACACCGATGCAGGTGATGGGGTAGCCGAGCGCCTCGCCCATCTGCGCGACCTTGTGGGCGGTATCCATCGAATCGTTACCGCCGTTGTAGAAGAAATAGCCGATGTCGTGGGCCTTGAAGATCGCGATCAGGCGCTCGTACTCGGCGCGGTTCTTGTCGAGCCCCTTGAGCTTGAAGCGCGCCGAGCCGAAGGCGCCCGCCGGCGTGTGGCGCAGACCCGCGATGGTGGCGCGACTTTCCTTGGAGCAATCGATCAGGTCTTCCTCGAGTGCACCGACGATGCCGTGACGGCCGGCATAGACCTTGCCGATGACTTTCGGGTAACGCGCGGCGGTTTCGATGACGCCGGCGGCGGAAGCGTTGATGACGGCGGTGACGCCACCCGATTGGGCGTAAAAAGCGTTGCGCGGGGCGGGTTTCTTTGCGGTGCTCTTTTTCATGGGCGGCGAGCATACCCCACGGTTTGACCTGCCGGAATCGGGCGGTTACTGTGGCGCACCCGCGGGAGGGACCCGGCGGGGGCCGTTGCATCCGGCGATTACAAGACGCCAAGAAACAGGGACTCCAGAGAGACTCATGAGAATCGTTTTCCTAGGGGCCCCCGGGTCCGGCAAGGGCACGCAGGCGCAGCGACTCGTCGAACGCCACGGCATTCCGCAGATCTCCACCGGCGACTTGTTGCGCGCGCACGTCCGCGACGGCACCGAGCTCGGCCGGCGCGCGAAATCCATCATGGACGCGGGGCAACTGGTGGACGACGTCACCATTCTCGGTATGGTGCGCGAGCGACTCGCGGCCGCGGACACCGCGGGCGGCTTCATCCTCGATGGTTTTCCGCGCACCATCCCCCAGGCCGAGGGTCTCGACACGCTGCTGCGCGAGATCGGCAAACCGCTGCGTGCGGTCATCTTGTTCAACGTCGATGCACAGTTGCTCGTCAAGCGCATCTCGGGTCGGCGCAGCTGCCAGGACTGCGGTCGCGTGTTCAACGTTCACACCGCGCCCGTGCCGGTGCCACCGCCGTGCAACGGGCAGTGCGAAACGCCGCGCCTCATGCAGCGCCCGGACGATGCCGAGGCCACGGTCGCCAAACGTCTCGCGGTGTACGAGGAGCAGACGGCACCGCTCATCGATTTCTATCGTGGGCGCGGTTTGCTGAAGAGCGTCGATGCCGATGCGTCGCTAGAATCAGTGACCGAGCGCGTCGAAGCCGCACTCAAATAAACGCGCTCAAATAAATCGGTTGCGGGTTGAATTCGCTGCGGGTTACTAGAGCACCGCGACCAGACGCTCTGCCAGCAAGCCTGCGCGCCAGCCATGCAGGGTCTGCGCCGCGTCGGCGCCGCGGGCGATTTCTTCGAGCAGCTTGCGCGTTGCCAGCACTTCGGCAGCGATGCCGAGTTCTTGCGCCACCGCCTGCACGACCAAACTCAGGCGCTTGGTGCGCGCCACCAGCACCGGGTCGGGTCGCTCGCGACGGGGCAAGGGTGGTGGCGGGTCGGCAATGCCCGCGTCCTCTACGAGCGCGAGCAGTTCGTCGCCCGAATGTTTGACCACGCCCTCGGGCATCTCCGGGATCCGGGCGAGCGCGGCGCGATCGCGCGGTACGCTCTGCACGACCTCGCGCAACACCGCGTCATCGAGGATCCAGCCGCGCGGCCGGTTGCGCGACATGGCACGACGTTCGCGCCAGGCGGCGAGACTCGCGAGCAGTCTTGCTCGACCCTCATCCCAATCGCGTACGCCTTTGAATCGCTGCCAGGCTTTGTCGGGATCGACGACGATCAGTTCGGGGTCGACGAGTTCGCGCAGATCTTCCTCGAGCCAGGCGCTGCGGCCGAGGCGTTCGAGTTCGGCCGTCAGCGCATCGCGCAAGGGCAGCAAATAACGGACATCGTCGAGCGCATACTCGACTTGTGCGGCAGAGAGCGGTCGGCGCGACCAATCGGTGCGAGTTTCACCTTTGGGAAGTTCGTGTCCGAGCAGGCGGCGTACCAGCTCGGCATAGCCGACTTGTGCCGGAAAACCGGCGAGCGCGGCGGCGATCTGGGTGTCGAACAAGGGCGCGATGGCGCCGACCCCGGGCGCCAACACTTCGAGGTCCTGCCGCGCCGCATGCAGCACTTTGACCGTGCCTGCGGCGGTGAACGGCTGGCGCAGCGGACCGAGGTCTTCGAGGGCGAGAGGATCGACGCAGAAAGCGCCGCGCGTCGAGGCGATCTGCAGCAGGCAGAGTTCGGCGCGATAGGTACGCTCGCGGAGGAATTCGGTGTCGAGACCCAGCGCGTCGCCCTCCAGCTGACCGATGAGGTCCTCGAGGGCCGTGCGGGTCGCGACCAGCACG
>RGYP01000089.1 GCA_010031985.1 Gammaproteobacteria bacterium | reverse complement strand
ACATGCGCCCTCCGGGGCTCGAGGATCAGAGAGAAAGGAAGGTGGTCGAAGTATCCGACCACCGTGATGACGATGCAATCGCGGCTCGTCGAACGCCGCCTCGCCCTACCATCAGGCGGCCTCGGCCGTGGGCCGGGGAAAATTCCCGGCTTTGAGCAACATCCCCGGGACGTTGCGGCCCAAGGTCAGTTGCAGCCACTCGGCCGTGGCAACGAGTTTGTCGAGATCGACGCCCGTCTGCACGCCCGAGCGTGCGAGCATGTAGACGAGATCTTCGGTGGGGATATTGCCGGTCGCCGCGGGCGCAAACGGACAGCCGCCGATGCCGCCCACGCTGGAATCGAGGGCCGACACGCCGGCCTCGACGGCCGCGTAGGCATTCGCGAGGCCGGTGTTGCGGGTGTTGTGGAAATGCGCGCGCAGGCGAACGCTGGCGGGCAGCGCCTCGCGGGCGCGGCCGAGAATCTCGCTGACCTGCGCCGGCACCCCGACGCCGATCGTATCGGCAAAGGCGACTTCGAAGGGCTCGACTTCCGCCACACGCTTGGCGACTTCGATCACGCGGCTCACGGGAATCTCACCCTCGAACGGGCAGCCGAAAGCGGCCGAGACGGTCACCTGTGCGCGGATGCCGGCGGCGCGCGCCTCGCGGGCGATCTCGTGCCAGGTGGCGATGGACTCGTCGGTGCCGACACCCTGATTGCGGCGGTTGAAGGTGTCGCTCGCCACGACCGCCATGCCGACTTCGTTGCAACCGGCCGCGAGCGCGCGCTCGAAGCCCTTTTTATTGAGCACCAGGCCGACGTAACGCACATCGGTGCGCTTTTCGAGCGCCGCCAGAACCTGCTCGGCGTCGGCCATCTGCGGCACTTTCTTGGGATTGACGAAACTCGTCACCTCGAGACGCCGCAGCCCGCTCGCGATCAGTCGCTCGATGAGTTCGACTTTTGCGGCGGTCGCCAGCACCCCGGGCTCGCTCTGCAGACCGTCCCGCGGCCCTACCTCGACGATCTCGATCTGGCGTGACGGGTTTTGCTGCGGCATGGTGATCTCCATGAATTGTGGACCGTTCGGATTCTAGCAGCGGAGCCATCCTTGACCGCTGATCCTGCCGCCGGTACAAGGTCGGCGCGTTGTAAAGTCCTGAACTCACTGTCATCGAGGTCTTCGCATGTCTGTCGATCCGAACTTCAAGCGTGGTCCGCTTTCCGATCTGCGCGTACTCGAACTCGGGACCCTGCTCGCCGGGCCGTTTTGCGGGCAGTTGCTCGGTGACATGGGCGCCGAGGTCATCAAGATCGAGCCGCCCGGACAAGGCGACCCGCTGCGGGTCTGGGGACGCCAGAAGGCCGGCGAGCCCTCGCTCTGGTGGCCGGTGGTGGCGCGCAACAAAAAAGCGATCACTATCGACATGAGACAGGAGCAAGGCCAGAGTCTTTTCAAAGAGTTAGTCGCGAAAGCTGACTTCGTACTTGAGAACTTCCGTCCTGGCACCATGGAAAAGTGGAACTGCGGCTACGAGGAGCTCTCGAAGATCAACCCGCGGCTGATCATGATCCGTGTCTCGGGTTACGGGCAGACCGGCCCCTATTCGCACCGCGCGGGCTTCGGTGCGATCGGTGAAGCCATGGGTGGTCTACGTTACGTCTGCGGTGACCCGTCCACCCCGCCCTCGCGCATGGGCATCAGCATCGGCGACGAGCTCGCCGCCACCTTCGCCTGTCTCGGCGCCCTTGGCGCCCTGCACTATCGGGAAAAGACCGGACGTGGGCAGGTGGTCGACTCCGCCCTCTACGAGGCCGTGCTCGCAATGATGGAATCGCTGATCACCGAGTACGACAAGACGGGCTACATCCGCGAGCGCACCGGGGCGATCCTGCCGAACGTCGCGCCCTCCAACGTCTACAAGACGAGCGACGGTCTCGTGCTGATTGCCGCCAACCAAGACACCGTGTTCGGCCGCCTCTGCGAGGCGATGCAGCAGCCGACCTGGCCGACTGATGCGCGCTTCGTCAATCACCAGGCGCGCGGCAGCAACCAAAAGTTGCTCGATGGCCTGATCGAGGCCTGGACGCAGACCATGCCCACCAAGCAGGTGCTCGAGCTGATGGACCAATTCGGCGTCCCCGCCGGCCAGATCTACCGGGCGCCCGAGATGCTTGAAGATCCGCACTTCAAATCGCGCGAGGCGATCATCACCACCAAGCACCCTTACTTCGGCGACCTGCGCATGCAGAACACCGTACCCAAGTTCTCGGAAACCCCGGGCGGGGTGCACAGTGCGGCCCCAACCGAGCTCGGTCAGCACAACGACGAGGTCTACGCGAAGCTCCTCGGCTACGGTGCCGAGCGCATTGCGGCCTTGCGTTCGGGCAAGGTCATCTGAGCGCGGCACCGTGAACGAGTCACTTCAGGCCAACTATGCGCGCGGCGGCTTCGGCAAGAGTCTCGCGCCAGGGCGCCGTCCCGCCCTGCTCGTGATCGACTTCGTCCGCGCGTATCTCGTCAAAGATTCACCGCTGTACGCGGGGGTCGAACAAGCACGCGCCGACTGCGAAACACTGCTGCGCGCAGCGCGCGCAGCGGCCATCCCCGTCATTCATACGAACGTGGTGTATCAGCCAGGAGGCCGCGATGGCGGCGTGTTCTTCCGCAAAGTTCCGGCGCTGCGTTGCTTCGAGGCGGGTGCGCACCCCGAACTCGCGGCGTTCGCCGAGGGGCTAGAGCCGGTCGCAGGCGAAACCGTGATTTCCAAGCAGTATGCGAGTGCTTTCTTCGCCACCTCGCTCGCCTCGACTCTGACCGCGCTCGGCGTCGATACGGTGCTGATCGCCGGGCTCTCGACGAGTGGCTGCGTGCGTGCGAGTGCCGTCGACTGTTGTCAGCATGGATTCGTGCCGGTCGTGGTGCGCGAGGCCGTGGGTGATCGCGCCGCCGGACCTCACGAGGCCAACCTCTTCGATCTGCAGGCCAAGTACGCCGAGGTCGCCGCGCTCGCCGACGTGCTCGTCTACCTCAAAGATTTACCCAGTCAAGACTCACCCAGCCGGAACTGACCATGCCCGCCATCGGACCGATTTCCTGCGTCACCATTGCTGCTCCCGACCTGCAGTACATGATCGACACCTACCACCTCTATCTCGGCTACGAGCTCGTCGATCACGGTCGTTTGAGCGCGGCGCAGGCCGAGCTCTGGGGGCTGCCCGGCCTGAGCGGCCGGCGCTATGCGTTGATGCTGCCCGAGGGTGAAGGCCATACCTTCATCCGTTTCGTCGACAGCAAGCCCGCCCCCGACTACGTCGCTTTCAAGCACATGGGATGGAACGCTGCCGAGCTCATGGTGCAAGACACCGACGGCATCGCGGCACGGCTCGAAGGCTCGCCGTTCAAAATCATCGGACCGCCGGCCGACCTGTCGTTCTCGGACAAGATTCGTGCGATGCAGGCGCTCGGTCCTGCCAAAGAATCGATTTATCTCACGTCATTCAAAGAAAAGCTTCCGGAATTCGACACACCCGACGCGAAGCACTACGTCGATCGGGTTTTCATCGTCATTCTTGGTGGCGAATCGGTCGAATCGATCAACGATTTCTACTCGAGGCATTTCAACGTCGGCAAGGCGCCGGTGATCCCCGCCGTCATCTCGGTGCTCTCCAACGCGCAGGGGCTGCCGTCCGACACCAAGCACGACCTCGCCGCCCTCGCGCTGCAAGGACAGAGTTACATCGAGGCCGACAAGATGCCGGCCGCAACGCTGCCGCGTATCGCGCGTGATGGCGAGTTGCCGCCCGCCATCTCGATGGTGTCGTTCATCGTCAAGCAGTTGCCGAGCGCTCTGCAATGGCTCGCGCCGCCGCGCGTGCTGCCTCAGGCGCCCTACCACGGTCGACGCGCCGCCGTGTGCGTAGGCGCCGCAGGCGAGCTCATCGAACTCATCGAGGGAGCGGCGTGAAAGCGCCGCCCAAGGTCGCCAAGGGTCATCGACCGCAGGTGTTCGACGACCCTGCCCTCGATCAGCTCTACGCGGCCTACGTCACGCTCGCCACGGAACTCTCCGTGGCCTTTGATCGCATTGCGGTGCTCGAGCGTACCCTCGAGCGGCACGCCGGGGTGTCTCGCGAACTGGTCGAGCAGGTCGCGCTCGAGGAGCAACAAAACCCGGAGCGCGCCGCCAAACGCGCCGAACTCGCCGAGCGCCTCGTGCGACCGTTCCGCGATTTTCGCGAAGCGCACATCGCGGCCGCCGACGCCGCGCGTTCCGACGGCGATCTGCCGCCCGGCACGCCGCCCCGCTAACCACCTTTCGGACGCCGCGCGCCAAGTCCACAGGCGCCGCTCCACGCAGTCGGTAGGATCGAAGCCGGCGTCCACTTTGGACCCGCGCTTCGGGGAATTCGCCATGCCGGCTTTCAAGGCCCATGCCATGCAACCCTCGACCCTGCTCGACGAGCAGGCTCGTCAGGACTTCGTCGGCGCCCTGCGCGCCCATCTCTCGGGTCGTCTGATGCCGGGCGCGTACACGGTTTACGAATCGCGCGTCGAGCCGGCGTTTCGGGCGCGCCATGGTCGTGCACCCCTCGATCAGGACGAGATCCGCAAATTCATGACGCAGGACTCGTTCTACCAGTTCTGGAGCGCCATGCAGCGCCGCAGCCAAGAGTTGCTCTGGGAGTCGGTGATCGATCCCACCGAGCGCGAGCTACCCGAGCTGCTCGAGCGCTCAAAGAAAATTGCCGCGTCGGGAAAGATCGCGGGTGCAAAGCTCAAGGCGCGTAATGGCCGCCGCCGCGGCAGCCTGCGGCTGAACCCGGCACTCGAGATCCCGCGGTATCACCGCGCCGCCGACATTCATCTGCAGCCCGGTGGCTACCACACCGACTTCACGACCGACGACGTCAGTGCGGGCGTGGTCTACGACAAAGGCATCAACCTCTACATGGGCGGTGCGCTCGGGCCCGAGAACAACCTGATGGGCGATACCCTGCTCGCCTACTTGCGCGAGAAACACCCCGATCGCAAGCCGAAGCGAATCCTCGATGTCGGCTGCGCGATCGGCAACAGCACTGTGGTTTGGGCGCGCGCGTTTCCGCAAGCCCGTGTGCACGGCATCGACGTCGGTGCGCCGGTGCTGCGCTACGCGCATGCCCGTGCCGAAGCGCTCGGCGTAGCGATCGACTTCAGCCAACAGAACGCCGAGTCGACCGACTTTGCCCCGGGCAGTTTCGATCTCATCGTTTCGCACATCGTGTTGCACGAAACCTCGAAGTCCGCGCTGCCGCGAATTCTCGGCGAGTGCCGCAGGCTACTCGCGCCCGGTGGGATGATGCTGCATCTCGAAATCCCGCGCGGTCGAACCGTCATCGAAAAGTTCATGCACAACTGGGAGAGCTACAACAACAATGAAACCTTCGCCCGCTACATGACGGGAATCGACCTCAAGGCCGAGGCGATGAAAGGCGGCTTCCCGGCGGGCGATGTGCTCGTCGACGAATTCGTTCCCAAACTCGACGTCGCGCAGATGAACTACACCGAACATTTTTTCTGGAAAATTCTCGCGGCACAGCGCTGAGGCCCCATGTCCAAACCGAAGAACAAGTCCAAACGCGTCGGCCGCGCCGTCGTTGCACCGACGCGTCGAGCCTCGGTGCATCGTACGCCAGTGCGTTCGGAGCCGGTTCGCCTCGCCCGCGTCGCCAAAGGTAAAAAACCGCAGTATTTCAGCGACCCTGCCATCGACAAATTGTTGTGGATGACCTTGACGCTGATGGAAGAGTTGTCGGTAACGCGCGATCGGCTCGATACCGTCGAGCGCCTGCTCGCCTCGAAGAAACTGCTGCGCAAAGCCGAGATCGAGGGTTGGAAGCCCGACGCCGAGGCCGAGGCCGAGCGAGTGGCGGCGCGCGGCCGCTACGTCGATCGGATGATGCGCGCGATGCACGCCGAGCTCGAAGAAATCGCCGGGCGCGGTATGCCGAAATCCGAAGAAGAAGTCGTGGCTGCGGTCGAGTCCTGACCGCCTCGCCTGAATGAAGAAACGATGACGGGGAGAGCGAAATGAGCAACTTCAAAAAATACTATCAGGCACCGCTGCCCGCGATCTTGGCGGTGTTCATCGTCTACTTCTGGCAAGGCATGGGACATTTCGTCATGCACCAGATGCAGCACAGCTGGTTTCCGGGCCGCGACCTGCTCGCAGCGTTCATCATCGGCGTGATTGGCGTCGTGATGACCTGGGTCGGGCGCAACAAATCGGAGAATGCCGCGACGCTGCTCGGCTTTGCGGGCGGCAGTCTCATCTGGTTGTCATGGGTCGAGTTCAGTTTCGTGTGGGTGGCGCGCGATCTGCAGGTGGCGCCCGCCGCCTGGGGCGCCAAAGTCACCCTGCCCGAGTATCGGGTGATGCTGTCCTCGGTCGGCGTGATGTTCGCCACGCTGGTGTTCTTCTTTTTCAATCGCGAGACCCGCTGCAACGCCTTCATGTGGCTGCATCGCCGACTCGGCCTGAAGGTTGGCGAAAAGTCGTCCGCGCAATCGCGAGATCTGGCTTCGATCGTCTGCATGGAAACGATCTACGTCACGTGGTTTTTCTATATCTATTTGCTGACGATCTACAACCCGGACATCCTCGGCACCGATCACTGGGTCACCTTTGCCTCGTGCATCGGATTCGGCGTGTGGGCGTTGTATCTCGGACAGCGTTTGTGGTGGTTTCAGCGCATGGCTCCCGCCCTGCGCTATGCGATCCCGACCGCGATCATCGCCTGGAACGTCAACGAGATCCTCGAGAAGTGGGGGCATCTCGATGAGATCTGGGTTAAGCCGCAGCAGTATGCGCTCGAGCTTTCGCTGGTGACGGGCGCCTTGGTGTTGGTGATCGCGCTCGCGATCCTGAGCCCCGCGCGACGCATCGTCGATCGCGACGCGCCGGGTTGAGGCCCGGCGCGCGCGTCGCGCCGATCAGCGTGCGCGCTGCGACCAGAGACGCGCGAGCCGCTTCAGGGTTTCATCGCCCTGTACGCTCGCAAGCGTCGCCGCCGCCGACAAGCCGACGCTGCTCAAACAGGACGGCGAAGCAGCGGGCAAGAAGAACGGCGAGGTCGACGTGCGCATCGCCACCGCTTTCATGAGCTACGGCGATTACGACAAGGCGATCGCGGCCTTTGAGCGCGGACTTGCCAAGGGCAACGCGCGCAATCCCGAAGAAGCGAAGCTGAACCTCGGCATCTCGCAGATCAAGGCCGGCAAGAAGGAAGCGGCGGC
>RGYP01000088.1 GCA_010031985.1 Gammaproteobacteria bacterium | reverse complement strand
CGAATGCGCTCGGGCGTCGGGAATTGCTGCTCCTCGGGCCACATGGATGGAGCATCCGACTCGTAGTCCCACATGGTGTAGCCGAGGAACGAATTGATGAACATGTTCGGCTGGTGCATGTGACAAATCATGCACTGACTGGTCGGTATCGATCTGGTGAACGAGTGTGTCAGCGGGTGCCCGCTGTCATCCTTCGAAATCGTCGGGTCCACCGTCTGCGTTCGACCATCATGGCCGAACTTGGCGTACGGACCGGCGTGTCGCGGATCGCGATCGTTGGCGTAGACGACGTGACAGCTCGTGCATCCCGATGAGCGGAAATCACCCGGGTTGTCGTTGGTCCCCATGAACCACATCAAAGGATCGTTCAACCGAGTCTTGTGGATGTTGAGCACCGGCACGGCGATACGACCACCCGTGCCGGGACCGCGATTGGATTGCTTGAAGTCCGGTCGGCCTGGTTCCTCGAGTCGCTGGATCTGACCCAAAGAATTCGGAATGCCGGTCTCCGGGAAGAGGTTGGTGATGTTGCGGCCGCCGCGCTCGAAGGCACGGAAGATGTCGGCAGGCGGCAGATTCTCCCAGCGCGGCAGAGGATAAACACGCTCGACAAGTTCGTGCTTGTCGCGTTCTTCGGCCGTGGTCTTGGCGCCCTCGAGAATGGCTGCGACACCGTCCTTGGTGTAGCTCTCGCCCAGAATGTAATTTTTGAAGGGCAACAGCCCGTTGTTGTACGCCGCACCACCCCAAAACATGGTGGCGGTGGCCATCAAGCTGCGCTCGGCATCGTGAACCGTACGCGAGTGGCAGGCTCCGCAGGCTGCCTCGGCGACGCGATAGTCCCCGGGGTTGACGAAGCGAATGAACTCGTTTGCTTCCTTGTTCAGGAGCGCATAGGTACGTTCGGGGTTGGCACTGGAGGGGTAGTGCCAAGCGGAGGGATACTTCGGCAGGACGTGCGCGGCATCGCGGGTTTCGGCGTATTTTTGATCGCTGCGCTGCGTGTCTTGGTCGTCCGCACCGATCCAGCGAACGCTCGCCGAGCCGCCATGACAATCGGTACAGCCGAGTACCACGCCCGGATTGGCGTGCATCGTCGGCTGATCGGTCTTGGTGTGACAGTCGTTGCAACCCACGCTTTTGGCAGCGGCTTCGTCGAGCGTCTGCTTGGCCGGCGCAGGCGGCGCCGCCATGTAGGCCCGTTCGACGGCTTTCAAGCCTTCTGCCGAAGTCGCGATATCGACGGAACCCGGCAGCAAAATGAGGCCGGATAGCGTGAAGATGGCGGCGACGAGCTTTTTCATGGGTGCAAAAGTCA
This sequence comes from Gammaproteobacteria bacterium, assembly GCA_010031985.1. Lineage (GTDB taxonomy): Bacteria > Pseudomonadota > Gammaproteobacteria > Steroidobacterales > Steroidobacteraceae > UBA964. The sequence continues at coordinate 5,974 of RGYP01000088.1, read as the reverse complement.
GTATGTGAGTACGAGATTGCCGAGAACGGCGTAAGCGGTTTGGTCTTCGAACAGGTCACGATAGCCGGCGCCCGGCACCAAGGTGGCCACGGACAATCGACCGACGACGTTTTGAATGGCCATCGGCCGCCAGATCACGGCGATCGACGCATCCAGACCGATATCTTTGTCTATGTCGCCTTGCGCGCGTGCGATCCGCAAGGTCGCCGTATCGACGAATTGCAGCCAGTTGACGTTGGTGCTGACGCGCAAGGTCGGCGTCAAATCGAAGTCCGCACCGATGCCTATGAGTTTCAGACCCGGATTGGCGAAATTCGACTGTGGGCGATCGACGAAGGTACCGCGCTCGGCATGGCCCATCGCGTAATACGCCGAGGTACTGAGGTTCAGACTGCCGAGGTGACCGTCACCGGAAAGACCGAGATACGTGACGTCGTAGTCACCCGATCGTTCGACGCCCAGCGACGCGGGGCGCTGGATGATGCCGTTGTCGTCGTACTGAATCTGGCCACCCTCGCGGTTGCGGTTGTGGATGACCGTGCCTTGCGTGAAGAAGCCCAGCGTCGGCCAGTCCTGAACGTAAAGATTGGCGGCGAACACATCGTCGTCACGGAGCGCCGACAGTCCGCGCGAGAACACGTCGTTGAGGCCGCTGTTGGTGTCCTTGTCGAGCCGACGGAACCACGCGAGGTTGTACTGGAATCGGTTGCTCGATCGGATGCCGAACAGACGGGCGCCGAACATCGAGTCGTTCAGCAGAAAGCCGCGGAAATCAGAGGTGAAAGGCTGGATGCCGACGCGGATGCTGTCGAAATCGTAGTTGGGCGACACGTTGCGCAAATGGCGATCGACGAAGGCCGCCTGCAAACCCACGGCCGAGTCGTAGCGCAACTTCGCAGCATCGGCTGGCGCACGCAGCAAGCCTCGCTCATCGGCCGAGACACGGGTGAGATTGAGCACCGGCGTGAAGCGAAATTCCCAATCCGGTGGCTTGAAGGTGGTGTTGCCCTTGTAAAGCACGGTTTCGAGCGCGAAGGTCTGCGCCCAGATTTCCGTCTTCGGACTGCCAAAAGTATTCAGTGATTCCGGCCGCGCGGTAACCGGCCCACCCACCGGCAGAGGAAATGAACGCGGCTCGAAAACCGAATCGGAGATACCGATGAAAGCGAGGTACCAGTCCTCGCCGAACATCGGTCGATCACCTTTCAACCGGTTATGTCCGTGGTAGGGATCGAGAAGATTTTCTTTGATGCCGATCGCCTCGACGATGCGCCAACGATCCGGGAATCCTTGCAAGGACCCCAGCTCCTCTTTCGATGCCGGAGCAATGCGATTCGGATCACACGGCTCGGGCTCATAGGGAATGACGGGAATGGTCGGACTGCGGCGGCCGGTCTCGGCGGGTTGCGGCTGCGGGCAGGGCTCATCCGCCACGGCCGAACCCACGAGCGCACTGGCAAGCAATGCAGGTAACCACGAGCGATCAAAGACCACTGCAGGGCTCCTGTTCGTTCGAGTCGAGGAAGGGCGCTTGCGGACAACTGACGTAACGCAACCGAGCGCCACTTGGCACCAATTGATCAGATCGACGATTGAGCGGTGCATTCTGCGGGGCGGAGCCGCTCAGACCGGAACGCGCAACACCGAGAAAGGCCACCATGTCATCTTGATCGACGCCGTCACCGGAAACACCGATCGCACCGATCAATTGGTCGCCACGATAGATCGGCACGGCACCCGGAAAGATCTGCATGCCGTTGGCCAAGCCGCGTACTGCTCCAGTCACGGCAAAACCCCGATCAAAACCGCTGACACCACTGCAGTTGCGTGGCGTATCGGCCGTCAGCCCGCGGACGAATGCGACGTGCTGAATGACGGCGTTGTACACGAGATCCATCTGCACGCCCGTGTTGAGCGGGCTCCACTGTCCTGGTGCGCGCGAGAGCGGACCAAGGGGATTGCCGTCTACGCCGTCCGGATAATTCGGACGCGCGAGATTGCCGAGCGAGCGCGCAGAAAATGCCGTTGCTCCGTCCGCCAAGGCATTCGGCAGGCCGAGAAAAACACGCATGGTGGTCACGTACTGCGCCGGCGACTCTTCTCGCAGCCGAACCAACACGCGATCGAGATAGACCGCGGGTGGCAGGGCATTGAGTCGTTCCGCCGCCGTTCGCGAAGAAAAGAATGCCGCCCCGCGCGCCTTCTGTACCGACACGTCGATGCCGAATACGGGTGCATCACGAGTGCGCACCAAGCCCAAAATTTCGCCCTGCGAGTCGACGACGGTGATCGAAACACGCGCCGGCGTATCGAGCGGACGACGTATCTGCGCGCGGCTTCGATTGGCGACGCGCAAAGCGCTCGACAGAATGGCTCGAACCTCGGCGGCCGTCAGGGCTGCAGCGCCGTCGGTGCCGGCGCGGGGTCGATAACGCTCTTGGCCCGCAGCATCGACCAAGACGAATGCATCGAGGCCTGCGTAGTCCTGACTGTCGGCGCGAATGCCGGAACGTGCTTGACCGAAAGCCGTACCCGCTCGCACGAGCGCGTCGTTGTAGCCGGGTACTGCAACGAGCTGTCCCGTGGCCCCGAGCAGAGAGGCGAACGCCGGTGGTGAATCGATTCGCGAGCGCAGATCTTCGGGCCTTGTGTCACTGAACCGCAGAGTCTTGCCATCCGCCGTGATGCGATCTGCGCGGCGATCTTCGGGAGCCGCCAGCGGTCCCGCCGCGGCAAACGCCACGGCCTCGTCGGTATCGTTGTCGACATCGAGAATATTGCGATCGATCCCGTAAATCGAATCGACAACCACCCCGACACCACCCACCGGTGTGCCTGCCCGATACAGCGGGAAACCACCCGGATCACCGGCGAGTCCGAGCGGTGATCGCTTCGGGCCAACATCCCCTTCGGCAGGCGTGAAACGCGTCGCAAGATCCGAGCACGGCAGCTGGCTGAACTGGACGCCGAACAACGGCCCCCCGGGTGTCAGCAGTTCGCCGGGATTGAAGTGCGATTGGATGATTTGGCTGGCCGTTCGCGTGCTGAAGGCGTTGCCTTCGCTGGAAAGATAGGCGCCGGTCACAGCCTTGGCGATCGCAGCCATCGTCGCGGGAATCACTTCGATGTTTTCGAGTCCGCCGCTCAATGCCGACACCGACACGCCGCTCGTTTGCATCGTGACGTTCTCGAGCGCACCCGACATCCGAAACACCGCGAGGACGTTGCCGACTCGATCGACTACGGCGATCGTTGCCTTGACTCCTCGAGCCTGCGCCTCGGCCACAGCGCGTGCGATGACGGTTTCGACGTCGCTGCTCGACAGGAAGCTGCTGGCGCTGGCACAACTGCCATCACAGGCGGGCGCACCGGACGCAGATGTCGCCCCACCATTGACGTTGGCACCGGATGAGCCCGAACCGCCACCGCCGCAGGAGCTCACCAAGGCAGCGCACAGGACCGTCAACCAAAGACGTCTCATTCGCGTGCCGCCGCCTGTCGAATCACTTTCTTCATGACGGGTGCCCACAGCGACTCTTGCTTGTCGTGATAGGCGTGGCAAGAAGCGCAGGGGCTTGCGATGCGCGCGCGACCGCCTTCGGTTCCCGTCTCACCGCCATGACAGTCCCGACATACTTTGATCTGCGGCATAAGGACGTCACTGGCCACTTTCGAATTCGCCGCCGCGTGACAGGTCTCGCAAGTCGCATCACCAGTGGCATGCGCGGCATGATCGAAACTCGCCTTGGGCATGAACGTCTGCGTCAACTTGACCGGCGCGACCTTCCAAACCGGCAGGGCGGTCGTTCCCTCGCGAGTGACCGTATGGCAATCCGCGCACACTCGACGCTCGAAAATATCGGCCGCCACTTGATTGGCCCGCTGTTTGGCAGTCCCCAGAACTCGCGCGCGCGCCGCAGCGCTCAGGGAAGCCCCCGGCGGCGCCACGCCGTCCGCGGGCGAAAACTTATCGCTGTATCCACCCAAAAATCGCCGGCTGTAATGATCGACGAGCGTCTGCATGACGAGCTCCGGCTCGCCGTGCGGCAGCTTGCGCTGTGGCTCCGCCGGATCGAATCCGAGCGTATGGCAGGTGCTGCAATGCTGCTCCATGTTGATCGGCTTGAAGCTCGTGCCGCTCTCGTTCGGCGCATGACAATCGGCACACTTCATCACCACTTCGCCCTGCGGAGCCTTGATCCCCTTGGGGTTGAGGTGTGCCGCATGCGTGAATTCGAGATTGGACTTTTCGACGATTGCCGATTCGCCGAGTCGGGCCCGCGTCACTTTCCAATCGGGCGCAGTCAGCAAACTGACCTGAAAATCCGGGTGCCGCGCCGCGAAATCCGTCGCTGGCATGGTCTTCGGTCCCGCACCATGATTTTGCGGCTCCGCATGACAATCGGTACAGATGCGCGTGTCGAGTTGCACGAGATTCGACGGCTCGTCGTGCTCGACGTGGCAGCTCGTACAACGCTCTTTAGTCATGTCCACCGCGGCGGGGTGATCTGCAGGAACGTGCTGATGCAGAGTGCTCGCGTGGCAATCGAGGCACTCCTCGTTGCGGACGCGGCGAAACGGCTGCGCGTGACAGGCCTCGCACTTCACCTCGAGGTTGCCGTGCGCGGAATGCAACGGTCCCGAAGTCCACTGCATGTCGCTCGGCAGCACACTCGCGCGCAACCATGCGACCGAAGCATCGCTTCGACCCACCAAGAACCAGGGGAGAATCAGACCCAGCAACAAGGTGACGGTGACGCCAGCCCACGCCCACGGTCGCTTGCGCCAACCGACCTGCTCGAGAGACGTGACGAACGCCGGCAGCGGCGCATCGTCTGCGACCGTGGACTCACGAGCATCGTGCTCGACCGAAATCGCCGCATCGAAGTTGGCCGGCGCCTCGAGAACCTTGATGAGCATGGGTCCGAGGCTGACCTCGTCACCCACGTGCAAACTCGCATCACGACACAGTCGACCGTTGACCTCCGCCTGAGCGGGCGGAATACACGACAACAGCAACCCGGAGTCCGAGCGCGTGAACCTGGCGTGCTGCAAGCCGATACGCTGATCGTTGCAATGAATCTGCTGATCAGTCGCACGTCCGAAGCCGATCACGTCCGCATCGACGACTCGATCGCGGGCGACTGCAACTCCCGTCGTCCCAATCTCGAGAACACGAATCAGAATACGCATCGACTCACCAATAGAGGAAAACGCTGACGACGTGAGCGATGAGCGTGCCTATCAACGCCAACGTCACCGGCACGTGCACGTAGAGCCAAATTTCCAGCCAGCCGCGAATCTGGGCGTCGCGACGCAACCGACGCAACTGGTTGCGGCGCGTGGCAACCACACTCAGCAGATCGCCGATTCGCTTGGTCAAATCACCGTCGGTGCTGCGTGCAAGCTCGGTACCCAGCCAGTCGAGCAGAGCGCCCTGCTCCGGGTTCGGCACCGCCAGTGAGCCGGCACCGGGCAAGTTGATGGTCGATAAATCAAGTCCGCCCAGGATCGCTCGAGTGCTGCCGCCGACGCGAGTACCGTTGCGATTGGATCGCAGCACGTCGCCAAAACGCCGCGGCATCTCGCTAGCGACACGCAACGAGCGTTGATCGAGATCATTGATCTCGTCGAGCAAAACATCCGGCTTCGTGCCGGCCCTGTTGGCCGACATCGCTTGCGGGTATCGCAAGTAGACGATCACGCCGAAGATTCCGCTGCCGATCACGAACAACATCAGCACGTAGCAAAGCGTGTGCAGATTCCAGCCGAACTGGAATCCGGTATGCAGCGTTGCCACCACGATGAGTGCCAAGCCGAGGTACACGTGGGCGCTGGTCCAGCCGCGCAGTGTTCCGAGTGAGGACGAGTAACTGCGCTTGCGAACGCCGAGAGCGGTCAGCCAAAAAATGAGCGCGGCGCCGATGCCACCCAAAATGTAACCAAGCCACGTCCCGCCATTCGGTGGCGAGAG
>RGYP01000087.1 GCA_010031985.1 Gammaproteobacteria bacterium | reverse complement strand
ACCACGGTGACCGTGCCGGCGGCCGAGGCGAGTCTCGGTGCCACGCTGCAGCGGCCGGTCCTGCAGTGCGGTTCCTCGGTCGACACCATCACCGCCGACTCGGCGACGGCGAGCGTCGCGGTTTTCGAAAGCGGACCGGTACGGCCGCTCGCGCTGTCCGCAGACGGACAGCGTCTCTACGTTACCAACGCGCCGGCAAATTGCCTCGAGATCTACGCCATCGAGAACGATGCACTGCGGCTCGTGAGTGCCGTCAGCGTGGGTCTTGAACCGGTCGCGGTCGCCGAGCGCAACGCCAACGAGGTCTGGGTGGTCAATCACCTCTCCGACTCGGTGAGCGTAGTCAGACTCGACGGTACGCCCCGCGTGCTGCGTACCTTGCAAGTGGGCGACGAGCCGCGCGACATCGTGTTTGCAGGTACCAACCGCGACCGCGCATTCATCACCGCCGCAAATCGCGGTCAGAATCGTCCGGGCTTCAATTCGGCCTCGCTGGTGACCTCGGGCGTCGGCCGCGCCGACGTGTGGGTGTACGACGCGGCGCAGCTCGACGATTCTTTGAACGGCAAGCCCGTGACCGTGCTGACTCTCGTGGCCGACGTGCCGCGGGCGCTCGCGGTCAGCAACGACGGGCGTACCGTCTATGCCGGTGTGTTCATGTCGGGTAATCGCACGACCGTACTGCACCGCGATGCACTCAACATGCCGAAGCCCGGCATTTCGACGAGTGCCGATGGCGTGCAGGCGCCGGGTACCAGCCTCATCGTGCGCTTCGATGGCACGGCGTGGCGTGACGAGGCGCGCAACGACTGGTCGAGTCGGGTGAAGTTCACTCTGCCCGACGAGGACGTATTCGCCATCGATGCAGTGGCCGCGACACCCGCCGTGACCTCGCGCTTCACGGGGGTGGGTACCACCCTCTTCAACATGGCCGTCAATCCGGCCGATGGTCGGCTTTTCGTCAGCAATACCGAATCCTTCAACGAGGTTCGCTTCGAGGGCTCGGGTCAGCGGGGCAACAGCAGCGTCCGCGGCCGCATTGCCGAGAGTCGTATTTCTTTGATCACGCCGTCCTCGGGCGTGGTGGCGGCGGTGCATCTGAACCGACACGTGAATTTCGACTTGCCGCAGGGCGCCAGCCTGTCGGCCGCCGAGAAAGCGCGTTCGCTGTCGCAGCCCACGGCACTCGTCTTCAGTCAGAACGGCGATACGCTCTACAGTGCGGCGTTTGGTTCGGCGAAGGTGGCGGCGCTGCCGACGGCGGCACTCGTGGCCGGCAATTACGTACCCGATGTCAGCCGCCAGATTGAGGTGCCCGCTGGCCCCGCAGGCCTCGCGCTCAATGCAGCCGGCAATCGGCTGTATGTTTACTCGCGCATTGCTCACGCGCTGAGCATCGTCGACCTCGCCAACCGCAGTCTGCTCTCGACGCGCAGCTTGTTCTCGCCCGAGAGCACGGCGGTCAAGGAGGGGAGGCGCTTTCTCTACGATGCGACCTTGAGTTCGGCCAACGGTACCGTCTCTTGCGCAAGCTGCCACGTGTTCGGCGACCTCGATCATCTCGCCTGGGATCTCGGCAACCCCGACGATCGCATGCAGACCAACCCCAACGCCTACCTGCCGCTCAGCCCGCGTACCACACCGCGCTTCCATCCGCTCAAGGGCCCGATGACGACGCAGACGCTGCGTGGCATGAAAGGACATGGGCCGCTCCACTGGCGCGGTGATCGCACGGGAACCACGCGCGCGGTGGTACGCGGCCAAACCGAGACCCTCGAAGAAGCCGCCTTCAAGGAATTCAATCCGGCATTCGTTTCTTTGTTGGGGCGTGAGACGCCGCTCAGCACGACGCAGATGCAGGCCTTCACCGACTTCGTGATGCAGCTTGCCAATCCGCCAAATCCGGTTCGCGCCCTCGATAATTCTTTGACAGCCGACGAAAGCGCTGGTCGCGACATCTACATGAACTTCCCGATCACGCTGCTCGGGTCCTGCGACAACTGCCATCGTCTGCGCCCGACCTCGGGGCAGTTCGGCACCGGTGGACTCATGACCTTCGAGGGAGGTCGGATCACCGAAAACTTCAAAGTGCCGCAGTTGCGCAACGTGTACACCAAGGTTGGCATGTTCGGCTTCAGCGGCGACAACAGCACGCCGACCGGTGCGCAGATCCGCGGTTTCGGGTTCAGCAACGACGGCGCGGTCGATACGCTCGACAATTTTTTCCGTGACCCCGTGTTTCTGTTCCCGCCACCTGCGGCCGACACACGCCGTCAGGTGATCACGTTCATGATGGCCTTCGACACCGACTTCCTGCCGGTGGTGGGCCAGCAGGTCACGTGGCGGCCCGGCGCCGAATCCGCCGTCGAGTCGCGCCTGACGCTGCTGCGCGAGCAGGCGCAGGTCAGCTCGCCGCGACGCGCCTGCGACCTGATTGCGCGTGCCAGCGTCAACGGCACGGCTTATAGCGCGCTGTTGCAGTCGGATGGCAGTTGGTCGATGCGCGGTGGTGGCACCCGCACCGATGCGCAGCTTCGTGAGCTGGCGACGGTGACGCAGCCCATCACCTTCACTTGCATGCCGCCCGGCACCGGGCGCCGTGCGGCGCTAGATCAGGTTTGATCGACTCTCAAGGCGCAGGGGTCTGCGCAGCGAGCGGCTTCGGTGCCTCTAGCAGCTCGATCAGGTAGCCGTCCGGATCTTTGACGTGAAAGACCCGTCCGCGCATCGGTGAGCCGTCGGCAGCCGTTTTCTTTGACATATATATCTGTGGCGGCTCGATGATGTCGGCGCCTGCGGCGCGCAGCCGAACGTGGATGGCTTCGGCGTCGGTGACGTCGAACACCAGTACGGCATCGCCGACGCCGGTGCGTCTGGCGTCGATGCGATTGTCGGCGGGCGTGGGAGCGGAGAATTCGACGAGGCCGATACGTCCGCCTTCTCCCGAGGCGCTCGTCATGATCAGGAGGCGAGTGCGGGTCGAAGCTGCATTGAGCGGAAAGAAATTGCCCTCGGGTTTGCGAGGGTTGTCCATCTCCGTCTCGGTGCGGAAGCCAAGTAATTCGTAAAATCGGGCCGCGACCTTGGCATCTTTGACGAGCAGCGCGGTTCGCAGTAGTACGGGTTCGCCCGGCGGCTGCGCTGCCGGTAGCAACACGGGTAATGATGCGACGACGACCGCCCAAAATGCCGATTTCGACTTCATCAATTTACCTCCACGCGGTCATCGAGTCCGCGGTTCGCTGATAACGTAGCACCGGATGCTCTCCTACGCACTTCTCAAGTGGGCCCATGTACTCGTCATGGGGTATTGGCTCGGTAGCGAGCTCGTCATCAATGCGCTCACGCACTACATCGTACGCAGCACCTCGCTGCCGGCCGATGAGCGAATGCGCCTGTGGGATTTTTTGCTCGACGTCGATCAGCATGTACGCAACGCGATGATCATGTCGGTACCGCTCGGTTTTTCGCTCGCCGCTTATTTGGGCCTGGTGCCGATTGCGGGGGTCTCGATGGGCTGGCTGTGGATCCTGTCGGCGCTGTGGTTTTGGTACATGTGGCTCGTGCACTGGCGGCGCAAGTCACCGCAGGGTGCAACGCTTGCGCGCTGGGATTGGCGCTTGCGTTACCTGCTGATTGCGCTGTTCGCAGGTTCTGCCCTGTGGTCGCTCGTTACCGGGTTTCCGTACGCGGCACCGTGGCTCGCCCTCAAGGTACTGCTGTTCGCGGCGGGTATGGTCTGCGGGATTTTCGTCCGCTATTACATCCGCGAGGCTTACCGATCGGCGCTGCCTGCGATCGCCGCGGGCCGCGCGACCGCCGTCGACAACGCCGAGTTTGCCCTGCTCATGCGCAAGGGGACGTGGGCGCTGGTTGTGCTCTGGATGTTGCTGTTCGCCATCGGTGCGCTCGGCGCGCTCAAACCCGCTTTCGGCTAGGTCAGTTCGGCTAGAATCTGGCGGATGCATCCGAGCAAAATGTTTGCCCGCCTGAGCCGTCTGGTCGGGGCGGTCGCCATCCTCTCCCTGCTTTCGAGCTGCTTGTCGAGCGCTGGCCCTGAAGCGCCCAAGATCAGCCAACAACCCAAGGACCGGACCGCCTTCGTCGGGCAATCCGCAAAGTTCGACTTCGGCGCCTCGGGCAAGCCGCCATTCACGTTCCAGTGGTATCGCAATGGCGTCGCCATTGCCGGGGCTACCGAGCAGGTCTATGCGACCAACCCGCTGACTATCGCCGATGACGGCTCAAAGTATTCGGTCAAGATCAGCAACGCGCAGGGCTCGGCGACCAGCAGCGAGGCCACGTTGACCGTCAAACCGCCGCCGACCAACACCGTGATCACCGCACCGTCGTCGGCAGTCAGTCGGTGGTGCTGACCGTAATATCGACGCCGGCCATCACCATCCAGCCGGTCGCACAGACCGTGGTCGAGGGTGATCCGGTCGTGTTCGCGGTCAGCGCCACGGGCGGCAACCTGCAGTATCAGTGGCGGCGCAACGGGACCGACATCGCCGGCGCGACCGCGCGCGTGCTGCGCGTCGCCACCACCACCACGACAGACGACAACGCCGCCTATGCAGTCGTACTCACCAACGCGCAGGGCAGCGTCACCAGCAACTCGGCCACGCTGCGCGTCGTCGCCGGAAGCGTACGCGCACTGCCGGTAGCGGCCGCCGAAGTCTCTCTCAACAAGGCAGGCATTGCTGCGGCCGCCTTTACTTTGGTCCGTCGCAGCAATGGTTCGGTGGCGAGTTGGGGCTACAACACCGACGGTCAACGTGGCGATGGCACGACGGGAACACCGAGCGACACCATAGGCACGGTTACGCTGCCCGCGGGACGTACCGCCAAAAAGATTTCGGCGGGCGGTTATCACGCGCTCGTGCTGCTCGATAACGGCGACGTCTACGCCTGGGGCCTCAATGACAACGCCCAGCTCGGCTTGGGAGACGTGCTCTCGCGCACTGCGCCCACCAAAGTGACCTTGCCTCGGCCGGCCATTTCGGTGGCTGCCGGCCGCGCATTTTCTTTGGCCTTGCTCGACGATGGTCGGGTGTTTGCCTGGGGCGCCAATACCGTCGGTCAGATCGGCGACAACACGCGCGATGCGGCGGCGACGCCGGTGCCGGTCAAAGATTTGACCGGGGTGACCCAAATCGCAGCTGGCAACACGCACGCGCTCGCGCTGCGCAGTGACGGCAGCGTCTGGGCTTGGGGGGGCAACGCCTCCGGTCAGCTAGGTGACGGCAGCTTCAAGCCGAGCCGCATACCGGTGGCGACCGGGCTTGGGCAAATCGTGCGCATTCGCGCCGGCGGCGACGTGTCGATGGCGATCAGCCAGCGGCGTGCACTTTATCTTTGGGGCGAGAACGCCGATGGTCAGCTGGGTCTCGGCAGTGCCGCGACCACCGACGTCGGCGTCCCGACCGCGGCCTTGCGCGACATGGTCGATGGCGCAGCCGGCGACCGCGGCAGCATCGCGCTCGGCAGCAACGGACTACTGGTGGCAGCGGGCGCTAACGACGCCGGTTCGCTCGGCGACGGTGGCACCACGGCACGCAACAGCTTTGCGGCGGTCAGTGTCGTCAGTCAGGGTATCGCGGTCGACATCGGCGGCTTGTCGTTTGCCGCCGCCATCGGCGCCGACGGCACCACCTGGACTTGGGGTGACAACAGCTCGAAGCAGCTCGGCAACGCCAGCATCACGACGACGAGTACGCCAACCCCGACCGTGGTGCCGTCGTTCGACGCGATTCCCTGAGGTCACACCGAGAAAGGGCGCCATGCGACACCGCATGACGCCCCTCGTACACACCTTGGCGATGGGCTTGTGCCAGTCGTTCAGTGCTGCAGATCGAACACCGCTACGTTGCGGGCGGTCGAGCCGTCAGCAAGGATGACGTTGGACACGAGCTGCATGGTCATCCCATCTGCCGAGATGGTCCGCTCGGCCGTCGTGACCACCTTGCCTTTCTTCTTCAGTACGCTGCTGACCGCGCCCGGGCCGCTGCTGGTCGAGGCAATGGTGTCGAACGAGGCGTTCCCCTGAACCGGGTAATCCTTGCCATCGAGCCGCGACTGCCAGCTGACGCGAGTCGGCCGACCGGCTTCATCGGTGCCAATCGCCAGGAAATCGACGGTATCGCCATGTATCCGCACATGCCTCGTCTCGCCTTTCGGTGCCGGCGTTTGATAACTCGACTTGGCGAGATTGAGCACCCACGTGCCATCGACCGGGTCGATCACATCGTAGACCTCGACCGTGGTCGGTGACTTTCGGCCTTTCTCGTCCAGTATCCGCAGCGTCAACACCCACGAGCGATTGTCCGCAGCGGTGAACGAGTCGCCTTCCACCAAAATCTTGCCGTTCTTTTTCACCTGTACCGCAATCGATTTTGGTCCCGATCGAGTCAATGAAAATGAATCCACGTTGGGCGATCCTGTGACTGGGTAGTCCTTGCCATCGATCTTGCCGTTGTAGACCGCCATGAACCTAGTCCCGCTGCCATCTTCGCCGCGAATGGTCATCTTGAAATCGTCGTTCACGATCGAGGCGACTCGACGATCCCACCGTGGCGCCGGGGTCTGATACGTCGATTTATCGAGGTTGAGGCGCATCACGATGGTGTTGGGTCCCATCGAGGCCCCCATCGTCGTTCCCTGTGCGAAACCGAGTGGCGACACACCGACGGCGATCGCCGTGACCAGACCGAGGACCGACATCCGTAAGGCTTTTTTCATGATCTTTCTCCGTTTGAGTTCTTTTAGATCAATAACCTCCAGGACTATCCGCCTTTGATGGCCAGGCGGATATGCCAACGCCATCGTTTGTTCAAAGAAATTGGATCCGCTACGGCAAGGCTTTCCGCCGTAGAGTCAAAGAATTGACGACCATTCACGGATAGACGATGCCGCGCGGGCATGACCGTCGCCGCGCGCCGCGCCCGGGGAGGGCGCTGCGGTCAGTCGGGCTTGTAAACCCGCCAGAGGCCATCCGGCCCGCGTATCTGCCAACCGTCGGCGCGGGTCATTACCTCGATCAGGGCGGCCGTCTCGGCGTCTGGCGTGCCATCGAAGCGCGCAGGACGATACTTCATCTGAAAGTTGGCAATGACCCGGCGGGTGGCCTCGTCGAACTCGCCGTGGCGGGGCACCTCGAAACCGATCGCATCGAGCCCCTGCTGAAACCAGCCGATGGTCGGCAACGAGGCCTCGTGGGCGGGCAGGGCGGCTGCAACGGCCGCTGGGTTCGGCCACGGGATTAGACCTTCTTCCGCAAGGCGACGCCACGGGAATTTGGGACCCGGGTCGGTCTTGCGCTGCGGCGCGATGTCGCTGTGTCCGAGAATGCGGTGCGGTGCGATCTCGTGACGTGCTGCGATGTCGCGCACCAAGGCGATGACCGCATCGATTTGCGGCGTCGGGTAA
>RGYP01000086.1 GCA_010031985.1 Gammaproteobacteria bacterium | reverse complement strand
CAAATCCGGGTCATCGCGAAAGCCGGCAAAGATATCGCCCATCAGGCGACTCGTTGCCGCATCGATGGCATTGGCCTTCGGGCGATCGATGGTGACTTCGAGTACGGCGCCGTTACGGGCGGTGCGGATGGGTCCTGTCATGTTGTCTTGTCCGTTGACGTCTTGCGAATTTTGATCAACGCGTCGACCGCCACGGCCCGGTCGGGCAGGGCAAGTAGCGGATTGACGTCGAGTTCTTCGAGGCGATCGCGGTGGGCGAGAGCGAACGCGGCGATGTTTTCGATGGCGCGCAGCACGGCTTGCTCATCGGCCTTGCGGCCGCGAAATCCCTGAACGAGGCGCCACACCTTCAATTGACGGACTCGACGCTCGATTTCTTCGCGACGGGTCGGTAGCAGCAGGGTAACCGTGTCGGTCATCAGTTCGGCAAGTACGCCGCCGGTGCCGACCAGCAGCGCAAGACCGAACTGCGGGTCGCGAACCACGCCGACGATGAGTTCGGTGACTGCGCCCTCGATCATGCGCTCCACCAGCACCCGATCTCCAAGCTTCGCCATGCCGGCGGCGGCCTCGTTCACCGCAGCCGCGGTTCGCAGCGACAGTGCGACACCACCGACGTCGCTTTTGTGGGCGATGGTCTCGTTGGCGATTTTGATGGCGATCGGGAAACCGAGGCGCTCGGCGACCGCCGCAGCGTCGTCGATGCGGCATTCGACCGAGGGCGGGATATCGAGCCCGTGGGCGGCCAGCAATACTTTGGCGGCACGCTCGCGCAGGGATTCGACGACGCGGTCGCCCTGCAGGGGTGGCTCGAGATCTTCGAGTGGCAGAAATTCGGGAGTGTCGAGCCCACGCGCATGATGCTCACCGATCGTGGCGGCGGCGGCGAGTGCCTGCAGGGCATCTTCGATGCCGATGAGCGGCGCGATACCGGCCGCAGACAACTCCTCCGCGAGGGCCGGCGGCATGCCCTCGGGCAGGCTGGCGATGATGGCCGCCCTCGCGCCCGTTTGGCGCTGCGCTTCGGCGAAAGCGCGTGCCGTCAGCCGCCAGGAGTCCGCTTTCATCGCCGGATGCGTCGGCGTGTCGAGGATCAGCAGACCCGCGTCGAAGCCACCACCGAGCGCAGCGCCGAACGTTGCGGTCAACTTGTCTTGGTGTCCCCAGATGAACGTGTGGTAATCGAGCGGGTTGTCGATCGTCACCAAATCATTGAGTGTGGCGGCGACGCGCGAGGCTGCAGTCGCGCTGAAGGGCGGAAACTCCAGCCCGTGCGCCGGTGCGAGATCGGCGATCAGCGCCGCCTCACCCCCCGAACAACTGAGCGAGAGCAGTCGTCGTCCTTCGAGCGGACCGCCGAGATGCAGCAGCTTGAGCGTCTCGATGAGACTGGAGAGTGTTGGCACCCGCGCGACGCCGTAGCGCTCGAAGAGCGCATCGCACAGTCGATCTGCGCCGGCGAGCGAGGCCGTATGGCTCATCGTGATCCGTGCGCCCTGCGGTGAGCGACCGGTCTTGAGCACGACCACCGGTTTTTTTCTTTGGTTGGCGAGCGCGGCGGCTGCGGCGAACGCGCTGACGTCGCGCAGCCCCTCGATGTGCAGGCCGATGGCGGTGATTCGCGGGTCGAGCACGAGATCGGCGAGTGCGCCGGCGACGTCGACGTCCGCCTGATTGCCCAAGGTCAATAGTGCGGCGAGCGGTAGGCCGCGCTGCAGCATGGTGATGTTGCAGCCGATATTGCCCGACTGAGTGACGATGGCGACACCGCGCTCGACGGGGGCAAGACCGTGCTCGTCGGGCCATAGCGCCACGCGCGAGAGGGCGTTGACGAAGCCGTAGCAATTGGGGCCGAGCAGCGGCATGCCATCTGCGGCGGCGAGCAAAGATTCTTGCAGGTCGCGGGCGCCGGTCTCGGCAAAGCCGGCGGCATAGATGACGGCGCCACCGCCATTGCGCGCGCGCAGGGCGCGGACGACTTCGGGCGTGGCATCACGCGGCAGTGCGATGAAGGCGGCATCGGGTGAGCCGTCGATGTCATCGACGGAGGCCAGGGTTTTGAGTCCTGCAAGTTCGGATCGCTTCGGGTTGATGGCAAAGATTTCGCCGTCGAAACCGAGCGCTCGGGTGCGCTCGATGGCGACCGCGCACTCACGACCGCCGACGAAAGCGATCGAGCGCGGATTGAGCAGTCGATGCAGGCGCATTCAGGCGCCGAGTGGTCGCAGCAGCGCTCGCGAGATGATGTGGCGCTGGATTTCCGAGGTGCCTTCCCAGATGCGCTCGACCCGTGCGTCGCGCCAGATTCGCTCGAGCGGGAGGTCGGCCATGAGTCCCATGCCGCCGTGGATCTGGATCGCTTCGTCCGCGACGAACGCCAGCATTTCGGTGGCCTTGAGCTTGGCCATGGCCATGTCGGAATCGGTCACCGTACCCTGATCGAATTTCCAGCCGGCTTCGAAGGTCATGAGTTCTGCCGCTTTCAGCTCGGTCGCCATGTCGGCGAGCTTGAAGGCGACGCCCTGGAATTTGCCGATTGCCTGACCGAACTGTCGGCGTTCGGCCGCCCATTTCGTGGCGAGTTCGAGTGCGCGCTCGGCACGGCCGAGGCAAGTGGCTGCGACCTGCAGACGCGTCGCGCCCAGCCACTGATTGGCGATCTCGAAGCCGCGATGCACTTCACCGAGTATTTGCGATTTGTGCACGCGACAGTCGTCGAAGCGCAGGATGCAGTTGTTGTAGCCGCGGTGCGAAACGCTGCGGTAGCCATCTTCGATACTGAAACCGGGCGTGCCGCGATCGATGAGAAAGGCCGTGATCAGCGCGCGCGGGCCTTTTGGCGTGTGTTCTTCGCCCGTCGAAGCGAACAGCACCACGAAGCCCGCTTCATCCGCATGACTGATGAAATGTTTGGTGCCGTTGATGACGAAGTAATCGCCGTCGGCTCGTGCGCGGGTTTTCATGCTGCGCAGATCGGAACCGACATCGGGTTCGGACATGGCGAGGCAGTCGGATTTTTCGCCGCGAATGGCGGGCAGCAAATAGCGCTCGCGTTGTTCGCCTTCACAAGCGAGCAGGATGTTCGACGGCCGCGCGACACAAGTCCAGTGCAGCGCGTAGTTGGCGCGACCAAGTTCTTTTTCATAGAGCAGCCAGGAGAGGGTGTCGAGCCCTGCGCCGCCGACTTCGGTCGGCATGTTGGCGGCATAAAGACCTGCTGCGATGGCCTTGCGCTTGATCTCGTCGCGCAGCTCGGGCCGAAGTCGACCGCTGGTCTCGATCTCGGCTTCGTGCGGATAGAGCTCGTTGACCACGAACTCGTTGGTGGTCTGCACGATGAGGCGCTGTTCTTCGGTGAGGGAAAAATTCATGGCACTGGCCGGTTCGCCCGTTCGCGAAGCTGTGGCATGATTGTGTCACACAACCATAAGCCCGACGACAGGCAAGTCCGAATGCCGCTGCAGATCAGTCGAGAGGTCTTCATCACCTGTGCGGTCACCGGTTCCGGTGGCACACAGGATCGCTCCCACCACGTGCCGCGCTCGCCGCGCGACATCGCCGCGAGTGCCATCGCCTCGGCCAAGGCCGGAGCGGCGATCGTGCATTGTCACGTGCGCGATCCCGTCAGCGGCAAGGCGAGTCGCGACCCAAAGCTCTACCGTGAAGTGGTCGATCGCATCCGCGACTCGGACACCGACGTCGTCATCAATCTGACTGCGGGTATGGGCGGCGATCTGGTGTTGGGCCCCCCCGAGGCCCCGCTGCCACTCAATCCGGTCGGCACCGATATGGGCAGCGCGGAAGATCGTATGCGACCCATTGCCGACTGCCTCCCCGAGATCTGCACGCTCGACTGCGGCACCATGAATTTTGCCGAAGCCGACTACGTCATGACCAATACGCCGGGCATGCTGCGGGCGATGGGCGGCATGATGACGGCGCTCGGCGTGCGTCCCGAGATCGAAGCCTTCGACACGGGTCATCTTTGGTTTGCCAAGCGTTTGGTCGAAGAGGGCGTGCTCAAAAGTCCGGCGTTGGTCCAGCTGTGCATGGGTGTGCCCTGGGGTGCGCCCAACGACCTCAACACGCTGATGGCGATGGTCAACAACGTGCCTGCCGATTGGACATGGTCCGCGTTCACGCTCGGTCGCGATCAAATGCCCTACGTCGCCGCGGCGGTGTTGGCTGGCGGTAACGTGCGGGTCGGTCTCGAAGATAATCTTTGGCTCGACAAAGGCGTGCTCGCGCGCAACGAGCAGCTCGTCGAGCGTGCAGTCGGCATCATCGAGCGCATGGGTGCGCGCGTGCTGACGCCCGAAGAGGCGCGTCGAAAACTCGGTCTCGTCAAGCGCGCGCCGGTGGCCCACGCATGACGCATCCGGCCGCAGTGCGGCGCCGCGCCGCAGTGATCGGCGGCGGCGTCATCGGGGGCGGTTGGCTCGCCCGTTTCTTGTTGAATGGTTGGGACGTCAACGTATTCGATCCCGACCCGGAGGCGGAGCGCAAGCTCGCCGAGGTACTCGCCAATGCGCGTCGCTCGCTGCCGAGTCTCTACGACGTGGCGCTGCCTGCATCCGGCAAGATGCGTCTCTGTCGCACGGTGGAAGAGGCCGTGGCCGATGCCGAGTGGATACAGGAATCGGTCCCCGAGCGACTCGAGCTCAAGCATCGGGTGATGACGCAGATTCAGGCGGCGATGCCGCCCTCCGCGCTGATCGGTTCGTCGACCTCGGGTTTCAAGCCGTCTGAATTGGGTGCCGGCGTGCCGCGCCCCGAGAGCGTGCTCGTCGTGCATCCCTTCAACCCCGTGTATCTGCTGCCGGTGGTCGAGGTGGTGCCGCACGCGAGCGTTACCGAAACGTCGATCGCCCGTGCGCAGGAGACCCTGCGTTCGATCGGCATGATGCCGCTGCGCCTGCGGCGCGAAATCGATGCCCACGTGGCCGATCGGTTTCTCGAGGCCGTGTGGCGTGAAGCTTTGTGGCTCGTCAAAGATGACATTGCGACCACGCAGGAAATCGACGACGTCATCCGCTTCGGATTCGGTATCCGCTGGGCGCAGATGGGTCTATTCGAGACTTATCGGATCGCCGGTGGCGAGGCCGGGATGGCGCATTTCCTCGCGCAGTTCGGGCCGTGTCTGAAATGGCCGTGGACCAAGCTCATGGACGTCCCCGATCTCGACGATGCGCTGGTCAAAAAAATCTCCGACCAGTCCGATGCGCAGTCGGGCATGCGCAGCATCCGCGAACTCGAACGGATCCGCGACGACAACCTCGTGTCGATGATGCGCGCGCTCAAAGGCCGCAACTGGGCCTCGGGCCGCACACTCCGCGAGCACGACGATCGTTTGCGCCGCGAAGTGGCGCCGCCCGACTGGTCGCAGCCCATTTTGACGGTGGCGCGCACGGTGCCCATCGACTGGACCGACTACAACGGACACATGAACGAGGCGAAGTACCTCGATCTTTTCAGCAGCGCGGCCGATCGGTTCATGGAATTGGTCGGTTGCGACGCCGCCTACGTGGCTGCGGGCAGCAGCTATTTCACGGCCGAATCGCACCTGCAGCACATTGCCGAGGCGCATGCCGGCGAGCGAGTGCGGGTGCTGACGCAGTTGCTTGCGGGCAGCGGCAAGAAGCTGCATCTCTTCCATCGACTCTTCGCCGAAGGCGAGGGTGCGGGCGGCGCTGCAACCGAAGCTCGCCTACTTGCGACCGGCGAACAATTTTTGATCCACGTGTCGCTCGAGACGCGTCGATCCTCGGTGCCGAGCGCTGCCGTGCAAGAGCGACTGCGCGACATCGAGTCCAAACATGCTGCGCTGCCGCGGCCGGGGAGATTGCACTGTGGCCAACGAGACTGATCGCCGCGAGCCCCCGGTCGATTGGCCGGTATTCGCGATCACCGCGCTGACGCTGCTCGGTGTGTGCTCGCTCGTCTTCGCGGCGCCCGATCGGGCAGGCGCCTACATCAATGGGCTCTACGATGCGCTGACGCGCAACTTCGGCTTCGTGTACCAGTGGTACGTGATCGCCTTGATGGTGTTTCTCGGCTATCTCGCCTTCAGCCGTCACGGGCGCATTCGTTTCGGCGGTCCGGATTGCCCGCGCGACTACAGCACGCTGAGTTGGATCGGCATGATCTTCTGTGCGGGCGTCGGTGCGTCGCTCATTTATTGGGCCGTGGTCGAGTGGGCCTATTACATCGATGCGCCCCCACTCGGCGCCGCGCCGCGCTCTACCGAGGCGATCGAGTGGGCAGCCACCTACGGGATATTTCATTGGGGCCCCGTGGGTTGGGCGATTTTTTGCCTGCCGACGATTGCCATCGCCTATGCCTTCTACATGCGCGGCGAACCGCATCTGCGCTTGAGTTCGGGTTGCCTGCCGTTTTTGCCCGGCGGCGTAGGTAGCAAGCGTGCACGACTGATCGACTTCATCTACATGGTCAATCTCATCGGCGGCATTGCGACCTCGCTCGGCCTGACTGCGCCCATGATTGCTGCCATGTTCGCCAAGATGAGTGGCGTGACCCACGATTTTGCACTCGAGCTCATCGTCATTTTGATCAGCGTGATGATCTTTGCTGCGAGCAGCTGGCTGGGTCTCGAAAAGGGTTTCAAGCGGCTCTCGGATGCGAACACCTGGATCACCTTGACCTTGCTCGTGTACGTGACCGCCGTGGGGCCGTCGCTCTTCATCTTGCAGATGGGCACCAACTCGCTGGGTCTGATCGTGCAGGACTTCGTGCGCATGCTGACCTGGACCGATCCGGTCGAACACAAGGGTTTCGTTGAAAGCTGGACGATTTTTTATTGGGCGTGGTGGGTGGCCTATGGTCCGTTCGTCGCCATTTTTGCCACGCGCATCTCACGGGGTCGGACGTTGCGCGAGCTGATCGTCGGACTGATCACCTTCGGCACCTTGGGCGCGGGTGTGTTTTACATCGTGCTCGGTAATTACGCGATGCATCTCGAGCTCTCGTCGGTGATGAGCGTGACCACCATGATGCGCGAGCAATCGGGGCCCTATGCGCTCGCCGAAGTGCTGGCGACCTTGCCGTTCCCGACGATCACCATGCTCGCGTTCCTCGTGGTCGCCGTGATCCTCATGGCCACGACCTACGACTCGGCGTCTTACACGCTGGCGTCGGTCGCCAGTCGCGACATTCGTGCGGGGCAGGACCCGGCGCGACTCAATCGGCTTTTCTGGGCGATCGCGATCGGCATTCCGCCCGCCGCGCTGCTGTTCACCGACGGCGGTATAAAAGTGGTGCAGTCGGCGACCGTGGTCGTGAGCCTGCCACTGCTCGGCATCGGTGTGCTGCTCGCGTTGTCGATCCTGCGCATGATTCGCGAAGACGAGGCTGCGGGTCGTCTTTAAATTGCTGCCCGACTTCGTGCTCGCGTCGCCGTCGCACCGGACCCGGTCGCGTACGCTCTAACGGATGTCGCTTTCTGGCGGGTAATTGCCCCGACGGACGCCCAAAATCGGCGGCGAACGAACGGGGGACGACGCTTTGAAAAG
>RGYP01000085.1 GCA_010031985.1 Gammaproteobacteria bacterium | reverse complement strand
TGGGCGCGAGTCTCGCGCTCGCCCTCGCGCCGACGGGTCTCAAGACGGCTTTGATCGAAGGCGTCGCGCCCGATGGGGCCGCGCAGCCGAGTTTCGACGATCGCACGACGGCGCTCGGCAACGGCACGCGCCGCACCTTCGAAGCGCTCGGTCTCTGGTCGCAAATCGCGCCGCAGGCGGCGGCGATCCGGCGGATCCACGTGTCCGATGCGGGTCGATTCGGCTTCGCGCGTCTCGATGCGGCAGAGCATGGCCTCGAGGCGTTTGGTTACGTCGTGACGAATCGAGTGCTGGGTGCAGCTTTGCAAGGGCGACTGCGGGCGCTGCCCGATCTGCAATGGCGGATGCCGGCGCGTTGCACGGCGGTCAGCATCGGCGAGCAACTGGTCGAGCTGCGGACCGAGCCCGACGGCCCGCCGCTGCGGGCTCGCCTCGTGATTGCTGCGGACGGCGCGAATTCGCGCGTGCGCGAGGCGGCAGGTTTGGGGGCCGACATCGAAGATTACGAACAAGTCGCGATCGTGGCGCATGTGCGGGCCGCGCGCGCCGCCGACGGCACGGCGTTCGAGCGCTTTACGCCGAGTGGTCCTTTTGCAGTTTTGCCGCTGCAAGATGGCGCCTATGGCGTGGTGTGGACACTGGCACCCGCCGCCGCCGAGCGCGTGCTGCAATACAGCGACGCGGAATACCTCGCGGCCTTGCAGCAGGCCTTCGGTTGGCGGATCGGACGCCTGCAGTCGGTAGGTCGTCGCGCCTCCTATCCACTTCGATTGTCGCGTGCGAAAACTTTGATCGGCCGCCGCGTCGCTCTGATCGGCAACGCCGCGCAAGGCCTGCACCCGGTGGCGGGGCAGGGATTCAACCTCGGATTGCGCGACGCTGCGACGCTCGCCGAATGTCTGGCCGAGGTGGTGAGCCGGCACGGTGCCGCGGCAGATGTCGGCGCACCCGCAGTGCTCGAAGAATTCGCAACTCGACGCCACGCCGATCGTGATGGCGTGACGCGCTTCACCGACGGGTTGGTGAAATTGTTCGGCGACCAACGACCGGGTGTGCCTTGGTTGCGCGATCTCGGTTTGTTGCTCTTCGACTTGTCTCCGACCGCCAAGCAGGCGATGTCGCGCCTGAGCTGGGGCTTTTCGGGGCGCACGCCGCGACTCGGTCGCGGCCTCGGAGTCATGCCATGAGTTCGGCACCGGCCGTGGCGAGTGAAATCTTTGATGTGGCGATCGTCGGCGGCGGTCCGGTCGGGGCGACGCTCGGCGCGCTGCTCGTGCGTGCGCGCCCGCAGGCGCTGCGCGTGCTGCTGCTCGAGCGCGACTTGCCCGATCTTGCCGAGCCCATCGATGCGCGCGATCTGCGCGTCTTCGCCTTGTCGCGTGCCAGCGAACGCGTGCTGCGTGTGGCGGGCGCCTGGTCGACGTTGGCAGCGGCACAGGACGTCCTCGCACCCTACGAGCGCATGCACGTCTGGCCGCGCGATGCCGCACCGCGCAGCGAAGGCTCGCTGACTTTCGATGCAGCAGAACTTGGCGAAGCGAACCTGGGTTACATCGTCGGCAACGACGCGTTGCAGCGCGCGACGCTTGCAGCCTTCATCGAGGCTGGCGGCAAGCTGCTGCGCGCGCAGCTCGACGACATGGATTTCGGCGCTGCCGGCGTCGAGCTCGTCACCCACGCAGGCCGATTCACCGCCAAGCTCGTGGTCGGTGCCGACGGTGGGCGCTCGAGGGTACGCGAGATAGCCGGCCTCGGCGTCGAAGCACAGGATTATTTGCAACTGGCCATCGTCGCCAATGTGAAAAGCGAACGTCCCCACGAAGGTACGGCTTGGCAGCGCTTCAGCGGCGAGGGCACGCTGGCATTGCTGCCGCTCGCGAGCGGCGAGAGTTCCATCGTCTGGTCCTTGCCGAGGGTTCGTGCCGAGGCGCTGTTGGCCGCTGCACCGCATGAATTCGCGAGCGAGCTGACGACTGCCAGCGCCGGCGTTCTGGGTGCGCTCGAACTCGCGAGCCTGCGGCGCAGTTTTCCGCTGCGACGAGTGAGCGCGCCAGAGTACACGCGCGAGCGCTGTGCGCTGGTCGGCGATGCGGCCCACATCGTGCACCCGCTCGCCGGGCAGGGCGTGAACCTCGGTTTGCTCGATGCCGCGGCACTCGCCGAAGTGCTCGAGGCGGCGGGGTGCGAGGGCGAAGATCCGGGTGCGCTGCGTGTGCTGCGTCGCTACGAGCGCTGGCGCAAAAGCGACAACGAACTGATGGCGACGGCCTTGGATCTCTTCAACCGCTTTCTGGCGTTCGGCGGCGACGAATGGTCACGCTGGGTCGAGCGGGGACTCGGCGTCGTCGGCCGCAGTGCGTTGCTGCGTCGGCCGTTCGCCGAACGCGCGCTCGGGCTGGCGGGTGAGTTGCCGCGAGTGGCGCGGCGCGCCTAGCGGCCGGGTGCGCCTAGCGGCGAGTCGAGTGCCGCTCTCAGGTCAGCCGGTCGATCTTGGCCGCGCAGATGAAGTCGTTTTCGGTGAGGCCGCCCACGGCATGCGTGCTGTAGCGCAGGCGGCAGTAGTTGTAGCCGATCGCCAGGTCCGGGTGGTGATCCTCGAGGTTGGCGACGTGCGCGACCGCGTTGACGAAACTCATCGTGCGATGAAAATCTTTGAACGACCATTCGCGCTGCAGTTCGCGACCATCCGGTGACAGTCGCCACTCGGGCGCGAGTTGCTTGAGCAGACGCTCGCACTCGGCAGCCGGCAACGGCGGCACGCCGCCCTCGCAGGGTAGGCATTTTTTTTCGGTGAGAGTCGTGCTCATGTGGATTTCTCCGCGGGTCTGTCCCTGGGGTCAGTTGCCGGTGCGCCGCGGGTAACGGCGTGCTACGTAGGCTTCGACGAGTTGCTGGAATTCTTCGGCGATGCGTTCGCCTTTGAGCGTCACGGTCTTTTCGCCGTCTTCGTACACCGGTGCGACCGGACGTTCACCGGTCCCCGGCAAACTGATGCCGATATTGGCGTGTTTGCTTTCGCCGGGGCCGTTGACGACGCAGCCCATCACGGCCACGTTCATCATCTCGACACCCGAGTATTCTTTGCGCCATTCGGGCATCCGATGGCGGATGTGCGACTGAATGGATTTCGCGAGTTCCTGAAAATAGGTGCTCGTGGTACGTCCGCATCCCGGGCAGGCGATGACCATCGGCACGAAAGAACGCAGGCCCATGGTCTGCAGGATTTCCTGCGCGACGATCACTTCCTGAGTGCGATCGCCATTCGGCTCCGGCGTGAGCGAAACGCGGATGGTGTCGCCGATGCCGCGTTGCAGCAGCACGCCGATGCCAGCGGTCGAGGCGACGATGCCTTTGCTGCCCATGCCGGCCTCGGTGAGACCCACGTGCAATGGATAATCGCAGCGCGCCGCAAGATCGGTGTAGATGGCGATCAGATCCTGCACGCCGCTCACCTTGGCCGACAGCACGATCGCATCATGCGGTTGGCCCAATTCTTCGGCGCGATGCGCGCTTTGCAGGCAAGATTCGACCACTGCGGCGCGCATGACCTCGTTGGCACTGCGTGGAGTTGGCGAGGCGTTGTTCTCGTCCATCATGCGCGTCAGCAGATCCGAGTCGAGACTGCCCCAGTTGACGCCGATGCGGATGGGTTTTCGGTAACGACATGCCGTCTCGATCATTTCGGCGAACTGCGGATCGCGCTTGCTGCCGCGGCCGACGTTGCCCGGGTTGATGCGATATTTGGCCAGCGCCTCCGCGCAGCCCGGATGCGCTTTCAAAAGTTTGTGGCCGTTGAAGTGGAAGTCGCCGACGAGCGGTACCTGCAGGCCCTCACGCGCGAGTCGATCGCGGATATGCGGTACCGCCGCAGCGGCCTCTTCGGAATTGACGGTGACGCGGACGATCTCCGAGCCCGCGCGCGCGAGGGAGCGTACCTGCGCCACGGTACCCTCGATATCCGCGGTGTCGGTGTTGGTCATCGACTGCACCACGATCGGTGCACCGCCCCCCACTTTGACCCCGCCGACCACGGCGGCCACGCTTTGTCTGCGGCTGATCATTGACGCCTCTCCTGCTGTACCTGCTGGCCTGCGATCCAATGTCTCACGAGTCGCCCCTTTTCGCCCCGGCGGGCGCGAACTGCTGCTATTATCGCCTCGTTCGCGCATTCCGACCTTGCCTGAGAGATTCGCGACCTCGTGCTGGAGCCCTTTTGCAGGGGTCTCGCCCGGGTCGACGGACGCCGAAGGCGCAAGTTTCCGCCCGGAAACGCTCAGGCAAAAGAACGGCAGGTCGCAGGCGAGCTCTGGAGAGTGATCGTCCCGCAGTCCGAACGGACAGTCGGCGGTCCACCGAAGGGGAGCGGCCCGTCTGACGCAAGACTGGCCCGATCTCTCAGGTCCAAGGACAGAGGGGCGGCAGGAGTCACTGATTCCTGCCGCCCATTTTTTTGGTTCCGGCGGTGACCAGGAGTTGCAGCACTCTTCGGGGGTCCGCATGGGACGCAAGACGCCTTTACATGGGCAGCATGTCGCGCTCGGCGCGCGCATGGTCGATTTCGGTGGCTGGGACATGCCGGTCAACTACGGCTCGCAGATCGAGGAGCACCATCGGGTGCGCCGCGCCGCGGGCCTCTTCGACGTCTCCCACATGTGCGTCATCGACGTGCGTGGTCGCGACAGCCGCGGCTTTTTGCGGCGGCTGCTCGCCAACGACGTCGACAAGTTGCAGGCGCCCGGCAAGGCACTTTACAGCTGCATGCTGAACGCCGAAGGCGGCGTCATCGACGACCTGATCGTCTACCTCGTCAAAGAAGAATGGTTTCGCGTCGTCGTCAATGCAGGCACGCGCGACGGCGATCTGCTGTGGATTCGGGCGCGCGCTCGCGAACAGCTCGCCCACCTCGAAATCATCGAGCGCGTCGATCTGGCGATGCTTGCGGTGCAAGGCCCGGAAGCCCGCGCAAAAGTCGTCGAACTGCTGGAGCCTGTGGATCGCGAGGCCGCCCTCGCGTTGCAGCCGTTTTCGGGGCGGTTCTGCGGCGAATGGTTCGTAGCCCGTACCGGTTACACGGGCGAGGACGGCTTCGAGATCATGTTACCCCTCGAAGAAATCAGTGCCGCATGGCTCGCGCTGCTGGCGGCTGGCGCGGCGCCCTGCGGTCTCGGCGCGCGCGACACGCTACGACTCGAGGCCGGCATGAACCTCTACGGCAACGACATGGACGCGAGTCGCCATCCGCTCGAATCGGGTCTCGCCTGGACCGTGGCGTTCGAGCCTGCAGATCGCGATTTCATTGGCCGAGAGGCGCTCGAGCGCGTTCGGGCAGCGGGTGGCGCCGCGCAGAAACTGGTCGGCCTGGTACTTGAGGATCGCGGCGTCTTGCGTTCACACCAGAAGGTGGTGGTACCGGGGGTGGGCGAGGGCGAAGTCACGAGCGGCACCTTCTCGCCGACGCTCGAGCGCTCGATCGCGCTCGCCCGGGTACCGAAAGCGACCGGTGCATCGGTGCAGGTCGACATCCGCGGCAAGTTGCTGACGGCGCGGGTCGTCAAGCCGCCCTTCGTGCGCCGAGGGCGCGTACTGATCGTCATCTGAGAGCCGTCCGGACAGCCTCTTTCAACCAAAGAATTCAATTTGATTTCAAAGGAGTTTGCCATGAGCCAAGTCCCCGCAGATCGCCGCTATGCCAAATCCCACGAATGGGCGCGACTACTGCCCGACGGCAGCGTGGAGATCGGAATTACCGATCATGCGCAGCATGCGCTAGGTGATCTGGTGTTCGTCGAGGTGCCTGAACCCGGTCGGGTGTTGGCCGCCGGCGATGCCTGCGCCGTGGTCGAGTCCGTGAAGGCCGCCTCCGACGTGTATTCGCCGATCGCGGGCACCGTACTCGAGAGCAACGCCGATCTTGGCGCCTCGCCCGAGCTCGTCAATCAGGACTGTTACGGCAGGGGTTGGCTGATGCGGCTGCAACCTGCCGCGTCGACGGCGCTCGACGCGTTGCTTGGACCCGCAGCGTACTCGGCGCAGCTCGCTGCGGAAGGTGGCTGAGATGGCTTTCATTCCGCACACCGAGCACGACGTTCGCGAAATGCTCGAGGCGATCGGCGCGCCCTCGATCGACGCTCTGTTCGACGAAATTCCCGCCGCGCTGCGCGTGCAGGGACTCGAGGGCATTCCCGAGGGATTGTCCGAGATGGCGATCGGCCGTTTGATGAGCGAGCGCGCCCGTCAGGATGGCAGACCGCTGTCTTTTTTGGGGGCGGGGGCCTACGAGCATCACATCCCCTCGGCGGTGTGGGCGATCACGACCCGCGGCGAGTTCTACAGCGCCTACACGCCGTATCAAGCCGAGGCGAGTCAAGGGACGCTGCAGTTGATCCACGAATATCAAACGATGATCAGCAGTCTCACCGGCATGGAAGTCTCGAACGCGTCGCTCTACGACGGCGGTTCGGCGGTCGCCGAGGCGGCGCTGATGGCGGTGCGCGCGCACCGCAAATCGAAGAGCCTACGTATCCTCGTGCCCTCGACGGTCAACCCCAATTATCGACGCGTCGCGGTCAGCACCGCGGGCAATCAGGGACTGCGCTTCGAAACCGTGGCGTATTCGCGCGAGACGGGCTGCATCGATCCATCGGCGCTCGAAACCTTCCGTGGCGAGGATCTGGCCGCGCTCGTCATCCAGCAGCCCAATTTCTTTGGGCAGTTCGAGGACGTCGATGCGCTCACGGACTGGGCGCATTCGGCGGGCATGCTGGTCATCGCGGTGGTCAACCCGACTTCGCTCGCCATGCTCAAGCCGCCGGGCGAATGGGGCGCGAAAGGCGCCGACATCTGTGTGGGCGAGGGGCAGCCGCTCGGTGTGCCGCTGTCATCGGGCGGTCCTTACTTCGGCTTCATGACCACGCGACTCGAGTACGTGCGCTCGATGCCCGGCCGCATCGTCGGACGCACGGTCGATCTCGAGGGCAAGCAGGGTTACACGCTCACTTTGCAGGCGCGTGAACAGCACATCCGGCGCGGCAAGGCGACGTCCAACATCTGTACCAACCAGGGACTTTTGATGACGGCGGCGACGATCTACATGAGCCTGCTCGGCCCCGCGGGACTCGCCAAGGTTGCCGAGAGCTGCATGGCGCGCACGCAGCAACTGCAGAGCGCACTCTGTCGCGTGCGCGGCGTCCGTGCGGCGTTCGTGGGCCCGCGCTTTCACGAGAGCGTGTTGCTGCTCGACCGCCCTGCCGCAGCCGTGCTGCGCAGTCTCGAAACGCAGGGCATTCTGGGTGGTGTCGATCTCGCCGCCGATTACCCGGAGCTCGGACCGGCCTTGCTCGTCTGTGCGACCGAAACCAAAACCGACGACGACATCGAACGCTTCGGCAATGCGCTCGGTGTCGCCCTGCAGGCTGCGCGGGCAGCTTGAGCGGCGCGTCACGGAGAAACTCATGAACCAGGTACTCGAGAAATCCATTTTCGAATATTCGCGCGAAGGTCGTGGCGCGACGGCGCAGCATCCACCCTCGCTGAGCGGTGCCGCCGCCGCGGCGGCA
>RGYP01000084.1 GCA_010031985.1 Gammaproteobacteria bacterium | reverse complement strand
GTTTCGAGGAAGTGCTGCGGATCAATACCTATGGTCCACTCGCCATGGCCAAAGCGTTCATGCCCAACGTGCTGTTGGGCGAGCAGAAAAAAATCGTAGTCATAACTAGCGGACTTTCCTCGATCGCCAACACAGCCCGGTTCGGCAATCTTTATTTTTATCGGATCAGCAAGGCGGGGGTGAACATGGCGATGCGTACTTTGCAAGCCGAAGTACGCGCCTTGGGGGTCAAGATCGGCATCCTCGCGCCGGGCATGGTAGACACCCGACTGCTGCGCCAAAGTGGTTACGAAGGTCCGGGCGTCATTCAGGCGCCGCAGAGCGTCGCTGCTGTCATCGGCCATATCGAAAATCTGACGCAGGATGCCGAGATGACCCTCTACACGGGCGACCGATTGCCCTGGTAGGTCTCGTCGCCTTGCGCTGTGTCATGATGCGACGGAATCTCGGGGGACGACCATGACGACCAACGGTAACCGGCGACTGCATTTCGGATGGGGCGTCGGCACGCTGGGCGCTGCGTTGCTGCTCAACGGCTTCGCTGCGCTGCAGGCGTTTTATCTGACGAGCGTCGTCGGCATCTCTGCCGTCACGGTTGCCACTCTGCTTTTCATCGCCAAGCTTTGGGACTGGGTCAGTAATCCTCTCGTCGGCGTCATCAGTGATCGCACGCGCTCGCGTTGGGGGCGTCGTCGTCCTTATCTGTTGTTCGGGGCGGTGGTATCGGGCCTGTCGTTTGCCACTTTCTTTTCATTGGAGTTGACTCCCTTCGCAGACTCGGTGCTCGCGGTCGTCGCCGTACTCGCACTCGTCGGCACCGGCTACACGTTGTTCAACGTTCCTTACATGGCAATGCCTTCCGAGCTGGTCAGCGACTATCAGGAACGCACGCGGATGTTTCAGTACCGTGTGCTGTTCATCGCCATCGGCACTCTGATCGGTGCCGGCGCCAGTCAACGCCTTGCCGAATTGATGGGTGGCGGTGCCGAGGGTTACTCGCGCATGGGAATTATGCTTGGCTGTGCCATTGCCTTGTTCATGGCTTGGACATTCTTCGGCACTGCCCAAGGCAATGCGACCGAGCGTTCCGAAACCCGCACGCCGTTTTCCGAGCAATTACGGCTCGGTTTGCAGAACAAGCCCTTCATCGCCTTGCTCGCCACGAAAGCCACACAACTATTCGGACTTTTCACCACTGCGGCGATGGGCATCTTCATCATCAAATACGTGCTCGGCAAAGAAAATCCGGGCACTTGGCTGCTGTGGTTTACCGGGGTTAGCTTCTTGGCTCAAGTAGCCTCGATGCCTGTCTGGAGCTGGATTGCCAAGCGCATCGAGAAGCAGAAGACTTATATGCTGGCGACCGCATTGTTCTCGGTCGTTTCTTTGAGTTGGCTACTGGCAACACCCGCCGAAGAACTCTGGTTTTTTTGTCTGCGTGCAGCGCTTAAGGGCTTTGGGGCCGCCGGCCTGCTGTTGATGGGGCAGTCGATGCTCCCCGATACCATCGACTATGACTTCAAGCGCACGGGCTTGCGTCGCGAGGGCATTTACTCGGGTCTTTACAGCGTCGTCGAAAAAGTCGCCTCGGCGTTCGCGCCATCGGTTCTGCTGTTGTCCTACGCCTGGTTTGGCTTCGACTCGAAAGCGCCCGTACAGACGGACGAGACCATCGACGGCATCCGCTATTGCGCCGCCTTCCTGCCCTGCATCTATTTTGGGCTGTCGCTGATCCCGCTGTCGTTCTATCGATTGACCGAACGCGATCTCAAGGAAGCCAAGCCGCTCGCCTGATCATCACCCGAGAACGGTGCCCCGCCACGGCCGTGCAGCGCAGCTTGAATCTCGGCAACGATCGACAGCGCGATGGCCTCGGGTGTGCGACCGCCGAGATCGAGACCGACAGGCGCCCGCAGGCGCGATCGAAGTGGCTCTGCCGCCGATCCAATCTCTGCGAACAGACGTTCACGGCGTGCAGCGGGCCCGAGCAGACCCACGTAAGGGATTTTCGAGCGAGCGAGCACGGCCAAATATTTGCCGTCGGCGATCAGGTGGTGGCTCATGACCACCGCCGCATCCATCTCGTCGAGGACGATCGTACGATCTAGTTCGTCGGGATCGGTACGCAGCAGGCGTACACCTTTGGCAAAGCGCGTGCCGTCGATGTAGGCCGAGCGATGATCGACCAGCGTCACCTCCCAGCCTTGCATGACGGCAAGAGCTGCGACGGGTTCTGCGTCGGGGCCCGCGCCGCAGAGCAGCAGCTTGGGCACGCGCTCGGAGGCAATCGTGAAGAGGCTGCCGTTCAGCGAAGTCTTCGTTTCCGGGGATCTCGTGATGCTTCCCGTCTCGATGTTGATCGAAAACGCGACCGGTGTGTGGCTCTTCGCCGCACCGAACAAGGAATTAAGTGGCTCATGGGACGAAGAGACGTCGACACGTAACAGCAACACCTGCATCAGACCTTCGCAGCCAAGGCCCAGTCCCCAGACTGGATCGTCTGAACCTCGACTGTCATAAGTCTTGACGAAAGTTCGCTGCGTGTCACGCAGCAGCCGTAGCGCGTGTTCTTGCAGATCGCCCTCGAGGCAGCCCCCCGAAAGCAATCCATGACGTTCTCCGCGTTCCGAAAAAAGCATCATGGCGCCTGGTTTGCGATAGGTCGATCCCTGTGTCGCAATGACGAAGGCGGCTACCAGCGGTCGCCCACCAAGTCTTTCATTTTCAAAGAAATCGGCAATCACGATGATGAGTGTGGCGCAGAGGCTTGATGTCAGTGCCGAATTACGATCTTGCCAAAGTGGCTCCCCGCATCCATGTACGCAAAAGCAGCCTCAGCCTCGCGGAATTCGAATACTTTGTCGATCACGGGCTTGATCGAGTGCTGGGTGATGAAGGCGTTCATATCCTCGAAGTTACCTCGTGACCCCACGAATATTCCGGACACGCTCGCGCTGCGACCGATCAGTGAAACTGCAGGGATGTCGCCACCGAATCCCGCAAGCCCGCCGATGATGGCAACGTGACCTCCGGGCGCCAGAGATTCGAGGGATTTTTTGATTGTTCCAGCTCCACCAACCTCGAGCACGTGATGGACGCCTACGCCGGCAGTTGCCTCGCGAACGGCAGGAGCCCACTCCGGGGTATTTTTGTAATTGATCGTGGCGATCGCCCCGATTTCTCTGGCTCGCGAGAGCTTGGTATCGCTCGAGCTCGTGATCACCGCTCTGGCACCTGCAGCAACGGCAAACTGCAGTCCGAAGATCGAGACCCCGCCGGTGCCCTGCAGCAACACGAAATCATTACGTACCATCGCACCGCGAGTGAAGAGACCGTTCCAGGCGGTCACCGCAGCGCAAGGCAGCGTTGCCGCCTCCTCGAAGCTCATGCCCGCGGGCGCTGCGACGACCCCGTGCGCAGAGAGCGTGACGTATTCGGCGAGCATGCCGTCGATGGCACCACCCATTGCGCTTGTGGCGGTAGCTGCCGTCGGTCGTCCTTCTATCCAGTTCTGGAAAAAGATTGCGGCTACACGATCGCCAACTTTGAAGCGCCGGGTGCCTGCACCTACGGCAACCACCTCACCGGCGCCGTCGGACAGCGGCACCAAAGTTTCGCGCGGACCTACCGGATAGAAGCCGCGCATCACCATGATGTCGCGTCGATTGAGCGACGTTGCGCGGACACGCACCACCAACTCACCAGCGCCCGGGGCGCGAATCGGCGCACCTTCGCGCAGTTGCAGGCTGAAGCCCTGCTGTTGTTTGACGAGTTGGTACTGAAGCTGGCTTTTCGGGAGTGTCATGCCGTCGATTGTACGGCGAACCCCCAAGGCTTACAGCGGCGAACCGTCCTCACGACTCACTGCAATGACGGCCGATCGTGCTGGCAGGCCACCGCCGTCGGGCCAGTGGCTCACCGGGGCGTCGACGGTGCCGCCTTCACCCGGATGCTGTATCGACAAGAACAGTGTCGTACCGTCCGGCGTGAACTCGCACCCGCAAACCTCTGCGCCCACTGGCGCGCTCAAGACCTGTCGCAACTGACCGCGTTCCTCGCCAGTCGTCGGTACCACGAAGCAGCCGTTGTTACCGATCAGTTCTTCATCCGCATCGGTCACGATCCATAGTCTTCCCGTCGGATCGAAACCCAGATTGTCGGGGCAGGCGATGGGACTCACTGCCTCTCGATCAGTGTAGCCTGCGTAGTAGACGTCCTCACGGGCGAGTTTGTCGGGACCTATGTCTTCCACTTTCGTCAAGAAACGCGCATTCGAATTACGCGGATCACCAGCGAGCAGAAACAGATTCCACGAAAAACGCGTACTCGAGGCATCGTCGTTATCTTCGATCAGTTCGACAATATGTCCGAAGTCGTTTTTTGGTCGTGGGTTGGCATGGTCGGGTCCCATGTCTATCTCGCGACCCGTGAACTCTGCGCGCTTGACGACGCGGTCGTCATTCTTCGTGAGCGACATGTAGACCCGTCCCGTAACCGGACTGGGTTCGACGTCTTCGGGCCTGTCCATCGGCGTCGCACCAAGAATATCGGCTGCGGCGCGACACTTGATCACGACGTCGGCCTGACTGCGAAATCCGTTTCGACTGTTGAGGGGGCCGTTCTCGTCGTGAACGAGAGCTAGCCACTCGCCTCGCCCCGAGGCATCGAATCGCGCCACATGCAGCGTGCCGTCGTCTAGCAGATCGCGATTGGCCGCACGACTCTTTGCATCGAAGCGACCTCTAGTCACGAACTTGTAGACGTACTCGAACTTCGTATCGTCACCCATGTAGGCGGCAACACGGCCGTCTTTGGTCAGAATGGTATTGGCGCCTTCGTGACAAAACCGACCCAGCGAAGTTCTTTTTTTCGGCGGTGCGTCGGGATTCTGCGGATCGATCTCGACGATCCACCCGTGACGCAAGGGTTCACGTGGCTCGCGTCTGACATCGAAACGAGGATCCACCACCTCCCATCCGTAAGCCGATCTTTCCCGAAGTGGCCAGCGGCGATGGGCAAGTTTGGTCATGTCGTCGTCGGATTCGGCCGCCCACGAACGAGCACCACCGAAATAATCCTGAACATTCTCTTCAGCAGTGAGATAAGTTCCCCACGGAGTCTTGCCACCCGCGCAGTTGGCAAAAGTACCGAGTGCCAACGTACCCGTCGGATCGGCATTCGTACGCATGAGCACATCGCCACGAGCCGGGCCCATGATCTGCATCGGCGTATTGGCAGTGATGCGTCGAGTGGATGGACCTCCGCGCACGACGCTCCAGCCACGAGCGCTACGCTTGAGATCGACCACGCTGACTCCATGTGCAGCCTGCATCCACGGGACCACCTGCGGCCGCGCCTTGATCCAGGACTCTCGGTTCTTCGCTCGCTCGCTCGCACTCGATGGCAGCGTTGCCAAAGAGAGCTCGGGCATCACGTATTCGTGGTTTACGCAGAGCGCGCCGACACCACGCTTACCGGGCGCAGCGAAAAATGCCAAGGCATCGTTGTTGGTACCGAACAATCGTTGCTGCCGCTCGGCCGCCTTGTCGTCCAGCCAGGCCAGAGAACGTATCTCTCGTGCACTTAAGCTTCGTGCATCTGCAAAAAGCGAATCGCCCCAGCCAATCAAAACGTCGTGCCGCAGCCCTGGCGAGAGCAGCACCGCATCTTCGCGCGTCGGCCCGACGGCTTTGTAGCTCGTATGGCGTGACGAGACGTTGGCCGTTGAGCCTAGGGTGGGCAGCGCGCCTGCCACGGCCGCCGCAACACTGGCGTTGAGCAGCAGGCTGCGACGCGAAAGCCGGCGCTCGCAAAGTGCACCGAAGTAGGGTGACGTCGTGAGGATGTTGTCTTCCATGACGATGGCGCTCAAAGATAAAGAGATGAGCCGACTTCAGGTGCCGGGCAGACCGTCTAGCACGGTGACAAAGAACGTGCCTTTGCCTGCACGCAGCTTTTTTGCAGCTTCGTATTCGGCCGACTTCCAAAAACCCCATGCAGCTTCTTTCGAGGGGAATTTTGCAATCAGGATACTTTCGTTTCGCGACTCACCCTCTGCCAGTTCCACCTTGTGTGCGGGGACGAGTGCAATGTAATGCCCACCGAATTTTTTATAGATCGGTGGCAGTGCGGCGTTATATGCCTTGAATCCCTCGAGGTCGGTGACCTTGCCCTGAACCAGCAGATAGCCTGGAACGCTTGCTCCTGCGGCGTCGGTCACTTGATCAGCCCCTCGGCTTTGAGTGCCGCTTGAACGGCAGGACGTGCGGCAACGCGGCCATGATAGGCCTTCAGACCGGGCCACTGGCCGAGGTCAATACCCACGTAGGCGCACCAGCCGAGCACGGTGAAAAGATAGGCGTCTGCGACCGTGAAGCTTTCACCCATCAAGAACGACTTGTCACCGAGTTCAGTTTGCGCAAAGTCGAAGCGTCGACCGAGATTGGTTTTGGCTGCGACTTTCTGATCATCCGTGGTGCCGGGAGCAAAGAAAGGCGAAAAGTTTTTGTGAAGTTCGGAATTGATGTACCCCAGCCACTCGTGCAGGCGGTAACGCCCCATGGTCCCTGCCGCAGGCGCGAGGTTCGATGCCGGTTTACGATCGGCGATGTAGGGCAGTATGGCGGTGCCTTCCGTAAGCACCATGCCGTCATCGAGACGTAGCGCCGGCACATAGCCCTTCGCAGTCACCTTGGAATAATCCTCGCCGCCAGCGGTTTTCTGCCCGCGACCCTCCACTTTGACCGCCTCGAAGTCCACGCCCGCTTCAAGGAGTGCAATATGAGAGGCGAGCGAACAAGCGCCGGGGGAGAAATACAGTTTCATCGGAAAATCCTCGTGGAATGAGCGATCAGGCCTGTGAATGCTAGCCGTCGACGGCAGGCACGGAAAGGGCTTGATAAACTTGCGTCCACCGGCGGGCCCGTAGCACAGCGGTTAGTGCAGGGGACTCATAAGCCATTTGCCCGACTAGGAATAATCGAAAAAACCCTGTAAATTAAGCACTTTACGTGGTTTTACCCACCGGAAAAGTGCTTACACACCGCTTACACACTTTTACTCCGTTTGCCTATTCCCGTTTGGGGGTCGAGCTCGGAGCGACTAAAGTGCACGGAAAACTGCTGTGTAAGGAGAGGGTAGATGCGCGCTTCGAAAGGATCCGCACAAATTGCTCCAAACGATATGTGATGAGTTCTCGCTCGTCGCAGTATCATTCACGCGAAGTATTAAGTTACGGGCCTGTAGCACAGCGGTTAGTGCAGGGGACTCATAGCGAAAGTTGTGCCGCACGAAGGGAAACCTCGTGTGGGATGGTGTCAAATTCGGCGAACCCTAATGTCGTGCTACACGACGATGGCAACGCCGAGCCAAGCCCGAAAGGGAAGGTGTAGAGACTTGACGGCACCCACCTACAGCGCAAGCCATGGTGAAGGCAAAGTCCAGCGAGTGCCGAAAGGCACACAAAGCCGAATCCCTTGGTCCTTGGTTCGAATCCAAGCAGGCCCATTCCCGTACACGCTATGCCAGAGAAAATAGCGACCACTCACACGCTGATGGATCG
>RGYP01000083.1 GCA_010031985.1 Gammaproteobacteria bacterium | reverse complement strand
CAGCGACAGTTCGCCCGCCGAGCGATCGATCTCCGGCACGTAGAGATAAAGCAGCGCGAGCGCGGTGGAGTCGGCGCGCAAGCTCGCCGTCAAAGGCATGT
Source organism: Gammaproteobacteria bacterium (assembly GCA_010031985.1). Lineage (GTDB taxonomy): Bacteria > Pseudomonadota > Gammaproteobacteria > Steroidobacterales > Steroidobacteraceae > UBA964. The sequence continues at coordinate 7,489 of RGYP01000083.1, read as the reverse complement.
CCCGCCAGTTTTCGATGTGCGCGGCACCGCCTCCCGCGCGCAATTCGCCGCGCGCCCGACCGCGCTCACCCGCCGCCACCTCGAGCTTTCCCTCTATTCCCGCCTCGTTCGATTCGAGCTGCAAAGATCCGGATCCGAGTGGAATCAGATCGCGTTTGCCGCCCGCTCGCTGCCAGAGCAGCGCGGCATCCGAGAAATCGGCGCGTACGCCGCCGCGCGCAAGGCCAGCGTCCACTCCATGTAGATTGATCGCGGCGTTCAGTGAACCTTGATATTCGGCTCGCGCTGCGGGCCGCGGCAGCAGACTTGCGATGGGCAACTTCGACACGGCCGCCTCGAGCTTCCAGTCGTCACCGTCCCAAGCGCCCGATCCGCAGATCGTCGCGAGTGCCGTCAACACCGAATCTTTGGCGCCTCGCAGGCAGAACGAGTCCACGCGAACCGATTGCGTCGTCGATCGCAGACCGAAAGGTTGTTCGAGCGACAACCCGATCTTGTCGTCGAGGCGCAGCGTGAGATTCGACCAGCGCTGCTGCCAGCCCTCGGCGTCGAAACTGGCTTCGCCCCGCGCGGAGATCGACAAATCTTTGCCTGCGACATCGACGGCGAGCGTGTGCGCGCTGCTGCGGCCGGCGATATCGAGCACCACCCGCTCTGCCTGGCGACCGACCGCGTTGACATTTTCGGCTTCGATGTGAGCAATCGCCGTGGCGCTAGCGCCACCGCTCGGATCAAGGTCGACGTCCGCGACGAGTCGACCGATGTCGACGCCGCCGACGGCGAGATCGCTGCCGCGGGCTTCGAGGCGAACCAGCATCGCGGTCGGTGTGCCGCGCAGCGTTCCGCTCGCACTCAGGCGGCCTTTGCCGCCTTCGGCAATCACGCCGAGATCCTGCGCGTCGATTTTGAAATCAAAATCGTTGCGTTGCGGCGAGAGCGTGCCGTCGAGCGCGAGACGCAGACCGCCCGCCGAAACATCGACTTTTCGCAATTGCAGTTTGTCGCCTGCCACGGTGAGTCGGCCCGAGCCGCGAGCGGACGTGCCGCGCAGCCGTCCACTCAGGCGCTGCACATCGACATCGATAACCCCGCGGGCGCCGAAACCCGTTCCGCGCACATCGAGTTGAAAATCCACTTTTCCAGGCAAGCCCGCTCGCCATTGCGCAGGATCGATTCCGCGCACCGCACCGCTGAGTTGCCAGCGGTCGGCCGGACGCCAGGCGAACTCGCCTTTGAGATCGACGATCCCGCCCAAAGTACGGGCGAGGACACGCGAGATGTCGAATTTCCCGGGCCGTAACGTGCCCGTGACCTCCGCGTCGAGCGGCGGCAGTGCCGCGATCTTCGCCGGGCCGCGCGCCGTGACGGCGTACGCGCCAAGACCCTCGAAAGTGAAATCGCCGCGATCACTGGTGATCGCGGGCGTATTGTCGGTCAAGGGCCAACGGAATCTTTGCCAACGACCTTGCAGATCGAGAGCAGGACCGGCATCGGTGAAGGTAATGGTTCCTGCAGCGTCGAGTTCCGTGCCCGACGCCGCATGCCCGAGCCCGATTTTTTTGGCCGTGATCACACCCTGTGAGTAGCGACCGTCGAACGATACGTCCAGCGGACCCGCTGCAAGGCCCGGCGGCAGCAGTCGACCTTCGGCACGATAGCCGTCGCGATCGATCGTGAGCGCGAGTTCGCCGCCGATGAGGCCGAGCGCCGCCGATCCGCCGAATGCCTGCAGATCGAGATTGCCGACTTTGGCGTCGGCACGCACGCTCCATGGCGACAGCAAGCGCATCGTGCCTTCATCGATGTCGACGTTGAAGGGTTCACGCATCGTTGCATCGAAGCGTGCCTCCTCCAGATCGCCGTCGAACTCGGCCTTCGCGAGCCAGATCGGGCCGCGCTTTGGCTGAAAACGAGCCGATGCCCGGCCTTCGAGGCCGAGTGGCAGGGCGGCGCTCAGCAGACCGTCGGCCTGCAGCTGCAAGTTTCCGAGCCGTGTCGAAATTTTGCGAACCGAGAGCGTGGTGCTGCGTAGCAGCCCGTCGAGTTCGGTGTCGCGAAACTCTACGGCGTTGCCCGTGAGAGGCTGGATCACGATCAACGGCAAGGTCGCCGTCCTTGCCTCCACGGTGAGTAATTGCGGCAGAAAGCGCGGCGGCTTGGAGGGTGGCGGCCGATCGCGGATTTGTTGGTCGATCTCCACGCGACCGACGCGAAATTCCCGCGCCTCGACCGCTTGCCAGAGCAAGGGCAACAGATCGATGCGGAAGCGGATGTCTCGAAGCCGGATGTGAACGACGTCGTGATCGATATCGATCGCACCGATGTTCACGCCATCGGCGAGGCTACCCTGCACGTCACGGATCGAAAGGCGCTCGAGGGTACCAAATCGCGACGGAATCTTAGACACGGCATAACGCAGCGCGGATTCGGAGTGACCAAGCATCCATAGCGCGACCATGGGCAGTACGCACAACAGCAGCGCAGCGACAACGATGAGAGTGGTACGACGCCGCATGGGATCAGAGCTTCGGCGAGAAGTTCAAATGCAGTCGTGGGCCCGGCAGACGATCGAAGTTTTTCTCGAGGGCGCACCGTGGATCAGGAGTAAGGCTGCGACAGACTGGATTGGTCAGCGGCTGTGCGAGATCGATGCCGAGCGTGACGATCGGCAGCCGAAGCCGCAGACCGATCCCCGCCGAGTACTGCAAGGGATCGCCGAAATCGTCGAACGCATTGCCCGCGTCGACGAATGCAGCGAAGCCGAGATTGCGCGGCAGATCGCGGATCACCTCGGCGGTTGCCGTGAACAGGTGACGTCCACCCACCTTGGCGCTGCCCGCTTCGATCGGCGACAAATCGTTGAAACCGAAGCCGCGCACGCTGCGATCACCGCCGGCGAAAAAACGTTCGGTACCCGGCAACGACGCGGCATTCGAGACCAGCGTGGCCCCCAACTGTCCGCGCACGAAAAAATGCCAGGCTGGGCCGAGATCGAACACGCGCTCCGCTTCAAGCCGCAGTTGCAGATAACTTTCTGCGGCGCCGAGCGCTTTGGCCGAGCCGCGCAACTCGGCGTAGAGCGCGCGCGAAAACAGCGCTTCGCCGAGATAGCCGCGCGGCACCGACGAATAACTGATGCCCGGAATCACGAGCGTGGTCGCGTCCTCGAAACTCGGTCGATTGAGCGCCTCGCGCGTGATGGTGCGGACTCGACTCAAGGACGCGAACATCACACGTTGCCACTCGCCGTCGACCTCCGTGACGGAGGGCTGGAAGCGCGTGGTGCGGGTATCGAGGTCGCCGAGTTCGTCGCGCGCATAACGAAATTCGAAGCCCAGTCGTTCGAGTGCCGGGTCGCCGATCGGCAGGATGTAGCGGGCCTCGACCGATTGTTCGAGCTGTGCCGCCTTGATTTCGGTACGCAGGCGATGACCGCGGTCGTTGAGACGGCGATTTTCCCAAGTCAGCGTGCCGCGCACCTTGCTGTCCGTCGCATAGCCGACGCCCGTGGAGTAACGATTGTGCCGATTGGGTTCGGTGCGGATGCTGATGGGAATGCTGCGGGCCGCGCGATCCGGCTCGCCGGCGAGTACTTCGACTGTGGAAAAATATTGACTGTCGTCGAGCGCAAACTGGGTGCGCAGCAGTTGTCGCGCATCGTAGGGCGCGGACTCCTGATAGCGCAGAAAGCGGCGCAGCAAAGTTTCTTCCAACGAGCGCTGTTCGATGCTCGTCTTGCCGAAGGCGTAACGGTCGCCGGTTTCCATGGCGAGCCGAACGGATGCCGAGCGCTTCGCCGGATCGACCAATAATTCGCTGACCGTTAGCTGCGCATCGACGTAACCGAGAGTCGATGCCGTGCGTCGCAGATTATCTTTGAGCGTATCGTAGGTGGCATGCTGCAAGCGATCGCCTTTGCGCAGCGTCGAGCTGGCGAGGATCTCGCGAAACGCCGGATCGTCCTTGCCGGCGCCGCTCACATCGATCGCGACGCCGTCGAGAATCACCGGCGGGCCCGGCTCGATGCGGATCCGAGCGCGCCATCGACTCTCGCCGACTTTTTCGATCGATGACGTGACCGTCGCCTCGTAGTAACCGAAGGGCCGCAGGGCGTTCGCGGCTTCGAGTTCGGCGCGCTCCTGCAGGCGCTCGACCAGCGCTTGATCGAGATCGTCGCGATTGCGATAGCGCTCGAGACTCAAAAAAATGAGCACGTTGCGCCGCAGTGCGCCGTCGACGCCGCTGATCTCGATGTCGATGTCCGCACGCGCCGTCGCGCCGACGGCGAGAACGCCGGCGAGACACAGCAGCAAGAAAGACTTCATGCGGTTCATGCGAGGCGGCTTTTCCCGGGCGCTGGACAACCGCTCGATTCTACCCGCTCACACCCATTCGTCGGCGCGCAGGCGCCAGATCGCTTTTCCCGTCGGTTGCCCCGCCACGTCGAAACCGCGTTCTTCGATATCCACGGTCCCGTCGTGGCCCAGCAGCAGCAGGGTGGAGCAGCGCGTCCCGTAATCACCATGCTGCACGAAGGCAGCCGACAGTCTGAGTTCCCACTCCGCGCTGAGACCCGTCTGCGGCAGATCGATCGGCCGCGCGCACTCGCGGTCGGCGAGTGCGGTCCAGAGCGGTGCCGGATCGGGCGTTTTCGTCGGGCCGGATTCGACCGCCAGCCAACTTTCCAGAGCGGCGCGAAGGCGACGAACTTTTGGCCAAGGCGTGTCGAGCACATGGTTGCTCACCACGTGCACGCCGGGCTGCAGTCGCCGCGCAAAGGGTTCGGCGCGATTGGTCGCGTACCAGAGATCCTGCTCATCGGCGAGCAGCAGGTTGAAACCCGCGTAGCCTGGCGAATCATCGGCCAGTTGCTCAAGGTAGCCACCCGGCCCGTGCAGAGTGCCGAGAAAATCGCTGACCAATCGGCCGCGCGTCGGTGCGTTGCGACGCGGTCGCGCGAGTTCGCGGTAATTGGTGACCAGCCCGATGCGGCGACGGCGATCGATGCCGAACCACGTGCCGCCGGCCTGCAGATCACGGCCGGCAAGGATCTCGCCACGTTCTTCCCAAGGTCCGAGCGCTGCACTCTCGCGGGCATGAAATTCGTCGCGATTGGCGATCACGATGGCGCGATAGCGCGGGTGGACGTTCCAGGCAATGGCAGCGAGGCACATCGTTGAGGTCCGTGTGGCGGTCTGTGTCAGCGCCGGCCGCCGTCGCTCAGCGGTTTACTGCGCCGCTCCAGCTGCGCGCCGGCACGTTGCGCAACGGCGTGGGCCAATCCGCGTCGAACCAGTTTTCGATCAAGCGATGCGAGATGGATGTAGGTGGCGGCAGTACGACCGTGCCTGACGCGATTTCGGCTCGCGTGAACCAACGCGCATCTTCGAGCTCGCTGCTACTGCCGGCGACCGAACCCGGCTCGGCACTTGCCATGAACCCGAGCATCAAAGAAGAAGGGAAGGGCCACGGCTGCGAGGAGTGATAGTCGCTCGTCACGATGCTCACGCCGGTTTCTTCGAGCACCTCGCGGGCGACGGCATCTTCGAGACTCTCGCCCGGCTCGACGAATCCGGCGATCGTGGAATAGCGGTTCTTCGGCCAACTTGCCTGGCGTCCGAGCAGTGCGCGGTCGCCGTCGCTCACGAGCACGATGATTGCAGGATCGATGCGCGGAAAAAATTCTGCTGCACATTCGGCATTGCGGCACTGCATCACGTGGCCCGCGCGCAGTGGCTGCGTGGGTGCGCCGCAGACACCACAGTGACGATGTCGTTGTTGCCAATAGCTGAGCGCGCGCGCATAGGCGAGCAGCCCCGCCTCCTGGCTGTCCAAAGTCGGGGCCAGCGGCCGCAATTCTTCGAAGCGAATTCGGGTCGACTCGGTATCGGCGTCGTCGCCGATCTGCACCATGACGCAGCGGCGTTCGCGGAACCAACCGAGCAGGACCAGCGATTCGTCCGGCGTGCTCCGTGCAAGGCTATGTCGATGATCGACGAAGGCCGCCGTCGGTGGATCACCCGCCACGCCGAGTGCGGTACCGCGAATAGGCAAGAACAAGGTACCGGCGTCGGCCCGCGCGGCCCGCAGCCAGTCCGGGTCCTCGCGCAACTCGGCGCGACGATCCAGGTAGGGACCGGCAAGGAAATTGGCGGCTGAACGTTCTGAGGATGGCGGCATCGGCAATGCCCCTGGACCGCGCAGCAACGGTTGCGACCACCCGAACTGGGGGCGCCGTCGTCAGGCTTTTGGGGCTGCCGGAAGTTTAGCAGCGTCAGCCGCCGGCCCGGCCGCTGCCCGCAGGGGGCGACCGGGGGCCGGCGTTTTGGGTTTGTCGGGCATGGCGGCCTCGCAGGCCCGGCAGTGAGGTTCGCGCAGCGTGATGGTCTCGACGATGTTCAGCGCTTCGCAGGCGGGACAAAAACGCAGGCGGATCTCATCGCCGGCAGTGAGCGCCTTGGCGAGGAAAGCCGCGTGTTCGAAGTCGATGCGGGGTCGCGGCACGACGCGTCGATAAGCCTCGTAGCCGTCGCAGAGCAGACGCCCCCGCGAGATGGTCGGAATCTTGCGGATCGAGGCTGGGTTCGGCTGGTCGGCCACGACGCCGAACAGCAGCAGGATGGAAGCGAGGGCGTGTGCCTCGGCGCCGATGACGCCCGATCGCAGAAAGTAATTGACCTGCTCGGGCGACTTGCCACGATGGCGTCGCAGGCCGGCACCCGGCTTGATGTACGAGCGGAACAGCTTGCGGACGCGATCGTCGCTGAGCCCCGTCCAGTAGCGAATGGTCTGGGTGCGCGCCTCGTGGCGCAACAGCCGCAGCGCGAGTTCGAGGCGCAGGCGGTCACGCTGGTAACGGTCGTCGGTCAGGTGCATGGCCTCGTCTCCCGCTGGCTATCAAAAAAACTGCTATTTCGGGGGAAAATATCCCAAAACAAAGGCTGCGTTCCAAGCCGTCATGGGGGACCATTTCCGTCGAAAAAACGGAGGAATGCATGGCCAACGAAAAAAAGCCTTCGAATCCCGACGCCGCTGCGCTGCTCACCACCGAAACCGATTTCTCGCGCAGCGTCGATCGCGAAATCATCCGCCAAGTCGGCGGCATGAATCTGCGCGGCCTGCGTATCCTGCGCGAGGCCCTCGCGGCATCGCGTGTCGTGTTGCCGCAAGCGGCCGCGGCGCTCAAGTCGGAATGGCTCACCATCGAAGACGCCGCGCTCGCCTCGGTGGCGGATTGCCCCTACCTGCTCTTCAGCCTGTCCACCGACACCGCCTTCGCGTTGTGGCGGCGTGCGCAGGCGGATGTCGCCTTGCCGCGCTTGCCTCCGGGCCTTTGCGAGGGTCAGGCTGGTCAGGGCTTTGCGCGCATCGTTTGCTATTTCGCTTGGCAGACGGCGCAGTCGCGTCCCGCGGCCGCCTCGCTGCTACTCGGCTTGTCGCCCGCCGGGTGCGAGGCATTGCGCGCGCTCGAGCTGCCGCAAATCGACGA